>NZ_JHVU01000018.1 GCF_000620305.1 Desulfitibacter alkalitolerans DSM 16504
CCCAGATAATGGGGACTGAAAGCCTTATGTCCGCAGGCCCTGGTAACTGTATATGTGGGTTTCATTGTATTGACCCAGATAATGGGGACTGAAAGCCAGAAAACCCTTCATCAACTTTAACAAATGCAGTCAGAATATATGAATTCTTATGTGGACCATTAATAGCCCAAGCTTTGATTTATTAAAACAATTGTGATTCTTCCCACTGGATAAGATTTTTCAGTAATAGTCCAAATGTTGCAGAGCCTTTTTGGACTATTGCAGTCAATACATTTTCCGTCTTTCTGGCATGGAACAACTAGTTCTGGATGCCTTTTAGCGTTTAATGGCGCCGCATGGGACTTAATTCTCGTCATGGCATCATCTAGACCTTCCACAATCTTGTTTACACCTACCAGTATCACAACTTTTCTAGGTCCAAAAGCAATCCCGGCCACTCTGTTGCCAATCATATCTAGATTGATCAATTGCCCCTTTTCTGTTATCGCATTTGTACCTGTTAAGAAGAGATCGCAATGTAATGCTTTCTTCCGATTTTCAATTTGTTCTCTCCAACTTAATCCCTCATGAAAAGTATTAATTACCTTAATTTCTGGCATCAACTTTATTTTTTCCAAAATTTTGGTGGCATGGAGGGTCAGGGAATCACCCCAGGAAATCACCTTTGGGACAAGTGAATTAAAAATCTCTTCAAAAAAAACCTCCTCAGCTTCAAGGGTGTTTTGGACAAACCACACATCAAAACCGTTATTTTTTAGTGCATCTATGGTTTTTACAATTTTGTCTTGAGTAGGTATTATTGTGCAATTCATTAATTTACCTCCTTTTAGACTGGTTTATTAATCAATTTATATCATGGTCAATACCATATTTTTTTATTTTTCTAGATAGGGTAGAAGGATTCACTTCTAAAACTTCTGCAGCTTTGCGTATGGATTGGTATGATTTAAGGGTTGATAAAATAACTTTTTTCTCAAAATGATCCATAATATGATTTAATTTGGATGCCTTTGGGTCTTTCACATCCTCTTTTTCCAATAAATGTTCTGTAAAAAAGTGAGTTGGTAGCTGTTCAATGTCTATTTCTTCAAAAGGGTTAATAATAAACATGTATTCAATTAAATTTTGCAATTCTCTGACATTTCCCGGCCAGGAATAGCTTTTCAAGCATTCAACTGCTTCACGAGTAATGCTGACATTTTTCTTATATCGCTTGTTTAATCTCTCAAGAAAAAAGAGCACGAGATCTTCAATGTCTTCCTTTCTTTCCCTTAAAGGAGGAGTTTTTATAGGGAAAACATTTAAGCGGAAATACAAGTCTTCCCTGAATTTTCCCATTTTAACCTCATTTAATAGAGCTTTGTTAGTAGCTGCTATAATACGAATATCAATTTTGGTGGGCTTTGAAGCTCCTATTCGAAAAAGCTCTCTTTCTTGAATCACACGGAGCAGCTTGGACTGAACAGGCAGGGGCAATTCGCTTACTTCATCAAGAAATATTGTGCCACCGTCAGCAAGCTCAAACATACCTGATTTTCCTTGCTGTAAGGCTCCAGTAAAGGAACCTGGCAAGTAGCCAAATAGTTCTGATTCAAATAATTCATTAGGAATAGCTGCACAGTTTACTACAATGTAAGGACCATCCTTTCTTGGGCTATGGTTATGAATGAAAGACGATAACAATTCCTTGCCAGTACCGGATTCCCCATATATCAATATATTGCTGTCATAGCCTGCTGCTTTTGTGGCCAGATCTATCATGTTAACCATAGTTTTACTGCGGAAAATAAAACCGTCCTTTTGCATCTGCAGCTGTCGAAGATGGCGTAGTTCCTCGACGTATTTTTTGCTTATCTTTTGTGTTTCTTCTAATTCATTTTTCATTTGAATAAGACTGGAAATATCTCTTGTGCTGTTTAAAACACCGACCATTTGATTTTGTGTATCCATAATAGGGTTTGCGGTGGTTAAAGCTTTCTTCCCCGTAGCATATTTATGTATTTTTGAAATTGAAGTTCCCTGTTCAATTACCATTAGTGATACAGCAACATTAATAAGACCTTCTTCCAACAATTCCTTCAAATTTTTCCCCACAATCTGTTCTTTTTGAATTCCGGTCACCCGAACATATGCTTTATTTATAAAAACTACCATTCCGTGTACATCAGAAATCAAAATACCGTCATCACAGGCTTCAAGAATTGCATTAAGCAGATCATCTGTTTCATTTAATTTATTGAAACCCTGTCCTTGAGACATGCTACTTTCAAGAATGGTTAACCAGCTTTTTTCCATATTAAGACTTCCTTTCTAAGGCATATTGTCAGGGAGACATGGATTTACCTACTATTTAATTTTAGTATTCTGTAAGTTTACATTTTTTCCTTGTTTAATCTAATAAAATACCTTGGTTTAATATTGTTTAAAAATCTGTAAAAAAAATGCCTCTTTTAGTAGAGGCTAGGTGTAAGGTGAGTTTTAGGTTAAATTATTTATATATTCTATAACATTTTCTAAAGGTTCCACATCACCAAACTTGGCGTCAATGTCAAAAAGGTTCCATTCGATTGCTCCAGGTATCCTATCTCCTATGGTTTCCTCAGGAACGATTACTCGGAAACCGCAGGCAATGGCATCCATACATGTATGTCTTACACAGGCACAGGCTGTGGCACCTGTAACAATAACTGTATCCACACCAAGTGAAGTTAACTGGTACTGTAGTGGTGTTCCGGCAAAACAACTTGCCATTTTTTTGACAAAGATGATTTCATCAGGTTGAGGATCTAGTCTTTCGTCAATTTGAGCCCAGTAAGTATCCAGGTGCAGCTCTCTAAGGGGAATTTTTTTATCCCAGATACCGTTATCCAAAAAACCATTTGGATTAAACGCAGTTGTGCTGTAAAAAATAGGAATTTTTTTTGGTCTAGCTGCATCTAACAATTTTCTTGTATTTGCTACCATTTCATCAGCACCAACACAGGTAAACGCGTGCCCTTCTCTAGTCCAGGCATTTGCCAAGTCTACATTTATAATCGCTGGTTTTTTACCATAACCCATTCTTGTTTGAAATCCTCTTTCTTTGTAAATTTCTCTGGCTTTTTTGAAAGTTTCCTGCAATACTTTTGGATCAAACACATCATATACTGACATTTACAACACCCTTTCTAAATTTTTTGTTATTTATTATTGTCCAAGTTGTTCCTGGACCCTTCCATAATATTGATGGATGTCTGTTGCCTGCTTGGGAGGAATGCCTATTATTCTGCTGGCTAAAAATGTCACCATGATTGAAGTAACCATTCCTGTTGCACCAGAAATCCAAACGTTAAAATTAATGCCAATCAATAATGTCAAAAACAGCGTTGTCCCAATAATCGAACCAGCAATTGCACCCTGCTTTGTTGCTTTTTTGTCATAAACTGCCATTATGACTGGTCCAACTACCATACAGGCCATTCCCCCTAGTGCCGCATAAACCAACAAGGACAAAAATTGGGGTGTCTTCCACAAGGAAAGTGCAAGTGAAAGTCCACCTATTGCAAAGGTACTAAGCTGGGAAACCCTTAAAGCCTGTTTTTCTGTTAATTTTTTATTAAGTGTTTTGTTAATCAAATCATGACCTACCGTTGTTCCTACAGTAATTAGTACACCAGCCACGGTGGTCAGAATAGCTGATAAAATGCCAATTACAGCCATGACTCCTAAGATGGAAGGAAAGTAGGTTTTAATAACCATGGGCACGACAGAATCTGGGTCAGCCAATTCTGGGAATAAAATTCTTCCTGCTGTCCCAGCCCACATGGCACCACTGATTATTGTAGTAAAGATAATAAGATAAATAACTAGTCTTTTAAAGCTTTGAACATCTTTGAGTGCAAAAAACCTGGCACTCATATAAGGCTGACCGATTTGCCACAGCCAGTAATAGATAACCATAAAGAATGCGGTCAAAGGTGTAAACAGGTTAGGTTCAAAAATTGCATTTAAGGTTGGGTTAATCGCTTCCAACTTCATATTCATGGCTCCCCAGCCACCAACAGCATAAATACTTACAGGCACCAACACGAACATGACTGCTGCCATAAACACGCCCTGGACAGCATCTGTCCAAGCTACTGCCAGCAAACCACCCATGGCACAATACATGATCATGATAATGCCAAAAACTAGCGTTGCAGTAACAAAGGGGATGTCAAAAAAAGCACTGAAAACAACACCAACGCCTTTGAACTGGGCAATCATCATGGGGACATAAAACATAACTATTCCAAGAGAAACAAAGGCTCGCAAGAATTTACTTTCATACATTTCCCCTAAAAAATCTGGAATAGTCAATGTATTCAACCGTGCACTAATTACACGCATCCTAGGTCCAAACAGCAATGTTGGGATAATTAATCCTGGAATACATCCAATCCAGATCCATGCCATTGGCCAGCCATACGTATAGGCCAGGCCCCCATTGCCTAGATAACTGCTGGCACTGCCGTAGGTGGAAACCATGCAAATAGCAATAATTAATGGGCCTAAGGATCTACCGCCAACAGCAAAATCAGCAGTATTTTTTGTTCTAATGGTGGCAATATAGCCAATTCCAATTAGCAGACAAATAAAAACAACAAGACCAATTACTAACTGCAGCCAGACATTGCTTCCAAATGTCAAGTTATCCATTGTTTTCGATTTCCCCTTTCTTTAGGATTTCAAACATTTCCTCAGTCCAAAATTTATTCATATACAAAATGGACAAAAGCAGCGTTCCACCGATGCAGATAACATAATAAAGGAATATCATATGCATAAAAGCAACCTCCCCTTAATCATTCTATTTACTTTTTAGTTTTAAGTCATTTAGCCCATATTCCTCACCTGCCAAGATCATTTTTTTTGCACTAACAGCAGAAAGTATTTTGTTTTATACCAATAGTTTAATAATTTTGAATTTTGGTTTTAAATTTATGCAAGGAGTATGCCAAAAGTGTTTGCCTTCTGGGAAGCTTTCTTTTCAAGTACTATAGAGGCAGTTCCATTAAAACAGATTTGCAGTATGGCAACATTAACATTAACAAAGACCATAATACTACATGTATCAACAGTTTTGCAGTTTTGCATGAATTGGTATAAAATGCAAAAATAATGTAATGGATGAAAATTATAGAAGGGTATAGGAATTGGTTATGAATTGGATATATAATAATAAAAAAGCTCTAGAAAAATCAAAAAAATGGAAAAAAAGTAAAGGCTTATTTCAATATAAGCCTTGTAAATTATCTGAAATGAAGTTTAAGCTACTAGCTATCCTTAATACCCTGTAACCTAAACAAATATATACCCATAATCATTATACAATGAGTACATATGGCCAGGGGAAAGGTATAAAGAGTTTTCCATGTTTTGCTGTCCCACATGCCTATTAAGCCCTGCACATATTGACTGACCGTTGTGCCAAAGGCAAATAAGAGTACATATAGAGCCTTCCAGCAAAATTCTTTTTTATACGGGAAATTATAGGCAAAAATTATAGAGGGCGGGATCCAGGAAATACATGTTAATAAGGGAATTCCATATAGTAAAATATCACCTGGCAGCTTCCATAATTTATGGTTTCTAACTGCATACCAATTTAGAATGACTGCCTGTATGAAACCAAAGTAAAACCCAAAGGGAGATAACTTAGGCCCCTTTTTTGGTGGAACAAGCATAAACATCAATATATAAGCAGCAATAGTAAATAAAATCCAGTTTTTAGTTTGCCTATTCATATTTGCCTCCCGAGAATAAAATATACCTTTCTTAATTTCTCACTAAATTATTGATTTAATACAAGGTTTTATAAAGTTGCCCAATGCAAAAATTAACATATGCGATAAAAACAAAACAAAGTAAATATTGAAGCTATTATTTTTAATAGTGTTCTAAGAGAATTCTCACTAGATGCTTTACAAGTACTTTTTATAAAACTTGTAGGCTTTTTATTTTTATTTGTTGACCCTACAGAATTATAAAACCAACAGCAGGAATTAACAAAAAAATAGCGTATTATACATTAAGTGAAAAGTAATAAGTAATAAGTATGACTAATTTTTAAATAGGAGTTTTTATATGAATCATATTATACCAAAAGTGGATAGTGAACAATTATTTACCAAGGTTCGTAAACTGCTGCTTGATATGCTGGAAACAGGTGCTTTTGCAAATACAGAAAAGCTTCCCTCAGAAGAAAATCTCGCAAAGTCATTAGGGGTCAGCAGGTCAGTATTAAGGGATGTCCTTGCTATTTTTGAAGCTGAAGGATATATAACCAGGAAAAGGGGCATTGGTACCCTGGTTAATCGCCATATCATAAATGCAGTAACCAGGTTGGACATAGAAAAGGAATTCATGGAACTAATAAATGATGCAGGCTATACTCCCAAGATAGCCTTTGTCAATGTAGAAAAGCAAAGGGCAGCTTCTGATATTGCACAAGGGCTGGCTATTGACGAAGGGCAGGAGATTATTGCCGTTGAAAGGCTTGTCCTTGCAGATAACATGCCTGCAATCCTCTGCACTGATCATATTGCAAGCAGTCTTGTTTTAGTGAGGGAATATTCTAACGATGAGCTCTTTAAGCCAATATTTTATTTTTTAGAGAAATATTGCAATGAAGAGGTTGTTCATAACCTTACAAAGGTTGAACCAGTATTAGCCAAAAGTAGAATTTCCAGTCTGTTTAATATAGAAGAAGGTGTACCGCTCTTTTATATGAGTGAAGTAGGTTATAACATTTACAATCGTCCAGTTTTATTGTCAAAAGAGTATCATAACCCTAAAATATTGAGTTACAGTATATTAAGAAAAAAGTTTTAATAGAGAAACCCAAGTGTTAAAAGTGAGGTGACAAGATGGGAAGCTTTATTGGAAAACCAATTGCCAGAATAGATGCCGAAGATAAGGTGACAGGTAAAGGACACTATGCTGCAGATATAAAAGTTAAAGATTGCCTATGGATAAAATTAGTACGTTCCCCTATTCCCCATGGAATAATTAAAAGCATTAACACCTCAGAATTAAAAAATAAGCCTGGAGTTTTTTGTTTTACAGGTCAGGATATCAAGGTAAATTCTTTTGGAAATATAATTAAGGATCAGCCTATTCTTGCCCATGACAAGGTCAGATTTTACGGCGAACCAGTTGTACTGGTTGCTGCACCTACTAAAAAAGAGGCTGAGTTCTGGGCTGGTAGGGTTTATATAGAATATGAAAGTTTACCAGTAATGGATGACCCCATGGTGGCTCTTAAAAATGAGGTTAAAATACATGACCAGGGTAATCTGCTGCAGAAGTTTAATTTTGACAAAAGAGATGTTAACAAAGGCTTTGGCAGCAGCCATCTTACCCTTAAAGATGAGTTTGAAGTACCAATGGTGGACCATGCATACCTAGAAACAGAAGCAGGAGTCAGTTACTGGGATGGAGATGTACTCAATGTAATTGCAGGAACCCAGAATCCCTTCCATGATAGGAATGAGATAGCCCGCTGTTTTGATATATCTCCCGACAGGATTAGAGTTAAGGCTCCACTTGTTGGAGGCGGTTTTGGCGGAAAGGATGGAAATACTGTTCAACTTTATTTAGCTTTGGTAACCATTAAAACAGGCAAGCCAGCCAAGCTGGTATTTGACAGGGAAGAGTCCCTTTTAACCACATATAAAAGACATCCGGCCAGGGTCGTAACAAAAATGGGGTTTGGAAAACATGGGAGAATACTTGCATTTGAATCTGAAATTTATTTTGATACAGGTGCTTATGCGGCCCTAGGTCCAGCAGTTTTAGGATTAGGCGTGGAACATAGTACGGGACCATATGAAATAGCAAATGTGAAAATTGATGCCTATCTTGTATATACAAACAAGCCTCCTGCAAGTGCCATGAGAGGCTTTGGTGCACCCCAAACCCTATTTGCTACAGAAACCTTGATTAACAGGGCAGCAGAATTACTTGAGATTGATCCTATACAAATACGATTGCTTAATTCATTAGAAAAGGGAAAGGAAGCCTCTCTTGGACAGGTTATGGAGCACTCTGTGGGTATAAAAGAGGCTTTAAAAAAATTAGGGAATTCAGATTTTTGGAGAAAAAGAAAACAAGAAGCTGACCCATTGGTGGGATACGGAATGGCTTCGGGCTGGTTGAGCTGTGGTCTGGGAGTAGGAATAAAAGATGATGCAAAGGTTGAGATAAGAAGGTCCGATGACAAATATATAATAAAGGTTGGCTGTGTTGATATAGGACAGGGCAATTATACTGGATTTGCACAATTAGCAGCTAGTGAACTGCAGGTTGACATGGATAAAATAGAGCTAGTTACTGCTGATACCCTTGGTACTCATGATTGTGGGACAACTGCTGCTTCAAGAACCACCTACATAGTAGGAAATGCTTTATTAAATGCAATTAAAGATTATAGAAAACAAGAGGAAAAGGGGATTGCTCAACCTGTTGGGATTGGACAGGCCGTTTTCCCTGAATCCAAACTTACTCATCTGGGCATTGGACTACCCCATATGATGTATACTTTTATAGCACAAGCAGCTAAAGTAAGGATAGATCCCTATACAGGAGAAATAAAGCTGTTGTATATATTTGGTGTTACTGAAGCTGGCAAAGTCTTAAATCCCTTAAGTCTATCGGGTCAAATTGAGGGTGGAATTGCCATGAATGCAGGGTACTGCCTTATGGAGCAGATGCGCATTAAAGATGGCATTCCTCTAGAGAGAGATCTTTCAAAATATTTAATACCTACTAGCATGGATTTATGTAATATGGAAACAGCTACAGTTGACGCATATGAAAACAGCGGACCCTTTGGAATAAAAGGAGCTGCAGAGGTAAGTACAGTTGCCATAGCTCCAGCAATTACTGCAGCAGTAGCAGGTATTACAGGTAAAGTAATAACAAAGCTTCCCATATCACGCCATAATATAGTTGAAGCCTGTATGGAGGGGTATAGTTCTTGAATAATCAGGGAAGGGATGTTTTGCAGCATGGAATTGTATAATCCAAAAAGTCTCTCAAATGCACTAGATATTTTAGCTGGGGGTAACTGTACTGTACTGGCAGGTGGTACTGACTTGCTTGTTAAAAATAGGTTTAGAAATAAAATTATTAATATTTGTGACCTGAAGGAATTAGATTTCATTGAGGATACAGGGGGGGGTCTGGAAATAGGAGCTGGTGTTACCCACGGGCAAATAGAGAAGTCTACTATTATAAAAAAGTATGCACCTGTTCTTGCAGCTGGATGTAGTATGGTTGGGTCAACTCAAATTAGAAATAAAGGCACACTTGGGGGTAATATTGTCTCAGCATCTCCAGCTGGAGATACACTTACATCGTTATCAGTCTTGAATTGTCAACTAGTCCTTAATAGCAAAAGCAGGGAGCGACACATATCTCTGCTAGAGTTTATTACTGGGCCTGGAAAGCACATATTAGATGACAATGAACTGGTAACCAGGATTATTATAGAAAAAATGGATGAAAAGGAATGCTGGTATTATAAAAAAGTTGGCTTAAGAAATGCCCTGTCCATTGCAGTGGTTGGAGCTGCAATAAGGGGATTAGTTCAGGATGGAGTCTTTAAAAGACTTGACATTGCACTGGGTTCAGTTGGTCCTAAAATTCAGCTGCCAAAAGAGCTTGCAAACATGTTTTTAGATAAAAGTTTTGAAAAGAAAGAAGTTTGGATGATACTAGACAATGTAGATAGATATATTACTCCAATAGATGATATTAGAGCAAGCAGGGAGCAGAGGGTTTTGACAATTAAAGGGGTGCTTTTTGAAGGGTTATGCCGACTGCTTAGTATTTGATAAAACCTAATAAATTGCCGATTTATTACATGTAAAAAACTTGAGTAGGGAGGGATTTGTTTATCTTAAATAATTATGCAACAAGATGTGTATTCTTAATAGGGGAGGTAAAAAATAATGAAGAGTTTTAAAAAGTTAAGTGTGCTAATGCTACTAATCATGTTTCTGGCTGGTATGGTTACGGGCTGTGGTCAAAAGGCAGATGATGCAAAAGAAGAGCCAGCACCACCACAGGAAGAAGAGTTTGTAGTTGGTTTTGTTTATTCTGGACCAGTAGGGGATTTTGGGTGGGCATATGCCCATGACCTGGGTCGCCAGTACCTGGAAAATAATGTTTCAGGAGTAAGAACCATATATATTGAGGATGTTCCAGCTGGACCTGATGCGGAAAGGGCCATGAATGAGCTTATCCAAAGAGGTGCCAGGGTTGTTTTTACTACAAGCTATGGATTTATGGATTTTACCATAAATGTGGCAGAACAGCATCCTGACGTTATTTTCTTAAACTGTTCAGGTTTTAAGACTGCGGAAAATGCAGGGAATTACTGGGCTAGAATGTATGAGGCCAGCTATTTATCAGGAATTGCTGCTGGGCTTAAAACTGAAACAAATATTTTAGGATATGTGGGAGCTTTTCCTGTACCGCTGGTAGTAAGGCAAATTAATGCCTTTGCACTAGGTGCTCAATCAGTAAATTCTGATGTTACTGTTAATGTAATCTGGACGAATAAATTCTATGACCCTGCTACAGAAAAGGAAGCCGCTCTCGGGTTAATAGATCTAGGAGCAGATGTTCTTGCACAATATCAGAATTCTCCAGCTACACAGCAGGCTGCTCAAGAAAGGGGAGTATGGGGAATTAGCTGTTATGCAGATATGACGCAATTCGCACCCCAGGCTACTTTAACTGGTCCTGTGTGGAATTGGGGTCCATACTATGCTGATATAGTCCAGCAAATAATGGCAGGGAACTGGGAATCACATCATACCTACTGGGGCTCTATGAAAGAAGGCATAGTGTATCTAGCACCATACAATGAAAATGTTATGACACCAGAAATGATCGAAGCAGTGGAAGCTGCTAAAGCAGCTCTTTTTGCAGGAGAATTAGATATATTCGCAGGACCAATTATGAATCAAGCAGGTGAATTAGTGGTTCCTGAAGGTAGTTCAATGAGCGATCAAGAAAAATTAGGAATGAACTGGTTTGTTAAAGGTGTACAGGGTAATTTATAGTTTTCACTAACCATTTAGGCTGTAGAGGTTTTTTCTACAGCTTATTTTACACCATCAGAGCGTGCCCAGCTAAGCTGTATCTTGCTTACAGGTGAAAGTCCTGTCTAGGTAATCACCAAGGAGCCTAGTAGCTATAAGACCAACGTTAACAGAAATGGTAGCGTTGAAGCGTCTCGAAAATGTATCCAAGTGATGCTAGCAAAACTTCAGACCGCAACATAAAGTGAATCTTGCAGTGCTGTTAGAAAACCCTGACGGGAGAAGAGAAGGAGACGAGCCCCTTCTGATAGGGCGAAGTCCATGGAATGTGTGAAGAACTTGGAAACAACACAGAAGAACCTTCCGGCATATGGAGGGCGGTATGAAGTAATAGTAAGATACGGAACTGGGGAGACCCTCCTTTGCACTTTCAATAAAGAAAGTAAAACGGAAACCTATAAGTGTAAGCGAAATGGTATACGGCAAAGAAGGAGTCGGAGGGGGTAATAGTACTAATGAGAGTGATGACAACAAAACATCACTTAAAGGAAGTACCTTCGTAAAGCCGAAGGAAGAAGAACATCGGAAAGCCGTATGAGGGAAAACCTCACGTACGGTTTAATGAGGAGAGGCTGGAGGAGAGAGTATCAAATCCAGCCCCTTACTCTACAAGTATAAGTTCCACAAGGTAGATAGCGATATCCAAGGATTTTTTGATATCATTCGATAACATAAATCAGGAAAAGCTAATGAAATTAGTGGAAATGCGGATTAGTGATAAAAGAGTATTAAAATTAATTCATAAGTGGCTAAAGACTGGAGTAATGGAAGAAGGAAATATTAAGAGAGCAGACTTAAGATATTTAGTTTTAATGAGTAGGTGTTGTTAGATGTTTACCTTACTAAAAAATGCTGACTGGGTTTTAACCTTTGATAAGGACAACACAAGGATTAAAAACGGCTCAGTTTTAATTGAAGGGAACAGAATTGTAGGGGTTGGAAAGAATCTGGCCTGCCAGGAAGGCACCAGGGTAATAGATGCCGCAGGCAGGATTGTCATGCCAGGGCTGGTTAATACCCACCACCACCTATATCAAACCTTAACCAGAAATATACCTGAAACCCAGGACATTCCCCTTTTTCCATGGTTATTAAAGCTGTATGAAATCTGGAAACATTTAACTCCAGAGGCTGTAAGGATAGGGGCCATGGTGGGATTAGGTGAACTCCTAAAGACAGGCTGTACTACCAGTGCCGACCATCATTATGTATTTCCCTGCAGCCAGCCAGGGGAACTAATAGATGAACAGATATTGGCAGCCCGGGAGCTAGGAATAAGGTTTCATCCAAACCGCGGCAGCATGTCCCTGGGAAGAGACCAGGGGGGACTGCCGCCCAATGAAGTCATCCAGACAGAGGAGACGATTTTAAAGGACTGTGAGCGTCTTGTACAAAAATATCACGATCCAGGTACTTACTCAATGTGTAGGATAGTCTTTGCTCCATGCTCACCCTTTTCCGTAACTGGTGACCTTATGAAGGAAAGTGCCGTTTTGGCAAGAAAGCATGGGGTGTTCCTGCATACCCACCTGGCAGAAACAAGGGATGAGGATGATTTTTGTATGCAGAAGCTTGGGATGAGGCCAGTAGAGTATATGGAAAAGCTGGGTTGGTTAGGTGAGGATGTGTGGTTTGCCCATGGCATTCACTTAAATGATGCAGAGGTGGGACTGCTGGGTGAAACTAGAACTGGGGTTGCCCACTGCCCAGCATCAAATATGAAGCTTAACTCGGGTATCTGCAGGGTAAGGGATCTTCAAAAGGCTGCTGCTCGAGTTGGTCTAGCCGTTGATGGCAGTGCCAGCAACGATTCCTCAAATATGTGGGCAGAGGTCAGGATAGCATACTTGCTGCAGAAACTAGCTCTGGGAGCAGAAGGACTAACTGCCGAGGATGTACTGAAAATGGCAACAGTAGGCGGTGCACAAATCCTGGGGAGAAAAGATATTGGATCTCTTGAGGTTGGCAAGGCTGCAGATATGATTTTGATAGATTTCCAGCAATTAGCCTTTGCTGGGGGCCAGCATGATCCGGTATCGGCCATAGTTAACACAGGCAATTCTAATCTAGTGGATATGACCATTGTTAATGGCAGGGTAGTTGTTGAAAAGGGCAGACTGGTTAATGTGGATGAGGCAAGAATAGCTCACGAGGCAAATAGAATCTCGCTGAATATGGTGCAAATAGACATTCAGTAACGCCAGGAATATCAATTGGAGCTGGTTTTGCAGTTAGCTTTACACCAACAAGTTCAGTAGATAAAATTAGAGACAAATGGGTTAGAGTTCCAATATCCTTATTTTCTTTGAACAATGCAAAATATTTTGTTTCATTTCAAAAGAAAAACCAAAAAATTTATAGAAAACCTTATTCACATGTATTTAACCGAGAGGACAAGGATAAGGGTATGTTTGGAGGCCGTAACTAAACAGATTGAAAGCAATAGAATTAAGTTTGAAAGGTTTATGGAAAGCTCTTTTACAGAACGTGAAAAATTATATAAAAGGGTAGATAATATGCTTGTTCGGGCGGTTGAGATTGGTGATACAGAAATGGCGAAAGTAGCTTTGAATTTTATACTTACTGTATATAATAAGAAACCTATGGAAGGTTTAGAAGTGGCTATTGAAGGAGTAGGAAACAATTTGCTAGCTAAAAATGATATAAAGAACTATTTAGATTAATTGTCATTCACAGGTAATGATGTTTCAAAAAAAATAATTTAACCACAATGCTTTTGGAAAGCTAATAACAGTTAAAATATCCATTGAAATGTAACGACAAAGGCGTTACAATATTATTAAAGGAGATGATTAACATGGAAAAAACTACGACTTTAAATTTAAGGGTTAACCCAGAAGTAAAAAGAAGGGCAGAGGAAGTTCTTTCACAACTCGGCATCCCTATGTCCACAGCGATAGATATTTATCTGAAGCAGATTTCAATGACTGGCGGAATACCTTTTGCTATAAAACTGCCGACAGCGCCGGTTTCTGTAAACGCTGATTTGATGACAACGGACGAAATTCATGCGAAGTTAAAGGAAGGATACAACGATATCGAAAAAGGTAATGTGCAGGATGCATCTGCTGCCTTTCAGAGATTTCGGGAGAAACACGCATGAAGCAGTATAAGATTCAGATCACGGACAAAGCACTTTCCGATATGGAGGAGATTTATAATTATATCGCAGAGCAGCTACAGGCACCGGAAGCGGCCATGGGACAGTATAACAGAATAGCTGATGCAATCGAAACCCTTGATATGTTCCCGGAACGCGTGAGTTTAATGGAGACAGAAGAAGAACGCGGGCTGGGACTCAGGCAAATGCCTGTTGATAACTTTTCTGTATTCTTCCATATCAGAGAAGAGCGAGTAATCATTACAAACGTTTTGTACAGTGCCAGCGATATAGCCAAGCGTTTACGTGATTCCTGAAGGCTTCAGGTGGGGGTGTAATTTACCAAGTATCGAAAATAAGTTATGACACACGTGATAACCAAGAACAACCTACTATTTTATCTTTTTTGTATAGGAGTTTTAGGTGGAATAGTTCTACTCTTTTTAGGTCTTAAAGTCACGAGTTTGCACAAATAGTGATTGAAATGGCGCGAAGGTTTTTGGACCCGGGAAGAGGTGGGCGATGCCGGCGTGACACCCCTGTTTCAAATCATAGTTATGGTAAAAATTTAACATTTGAGTTTCTTGCAAGTACTTATCCGAAGATGCCCTCCATCGGCCTTCCTTTTTCTCCCAAAAGGGGACAGTCCCCCTACCTCCAATAGTTAAGCCAGTAATACAATATACTGCTCAAAAAAGAGACATTGATGAGTATACAAAAAAACTATTGGGAGGTAAAGACAAATGGCTGAATTAGCAAATGTAACTAGACTATTAAAAGAGCTTTCTCTTAAAGAGGCAGCAAATAAGATAGATGTACTAACCGCCGATGCTGCTATTAATAACATGACACCCCTTGATGTACTAGAAATACTTTTAAAATGTGAACTAGAATTTAGAAATAAAAGCAATATAGAAAAAAGGATTAAAGCTGCAAATTTCCCTTATGAGGCTAGAATAGAAGAATTTGATTTTAGCAATAAAGAACTAGGAATAACCAAAAACCATATGAACCAGCTGCTGGAGCTTTCATGGCTCCAGCAGGCATATAACATCATGTTTCTAGACTTCTATAGCTCTCTGGATGATATAACAAAGGTGCCCCTTACAGAGGCACCTCTTTTAGTGCAATAATTACAGCCTTATAGATTCAGCCATCTTAATAATTTCATCCTCATTGATAGCACCGGTAATAATGTAAAGGAAAGTTTTGTACTGCCAAATTAGCTGCAGCCTATTGTTGAAAGTTAGTAAAGTGGCCTCATTGTTATTAATCAAAACAGTTTTCTCTTGAACATCCGTTCCTCTGAAGTTATGTGAGAATCCAGTAGAATTATTAGTAGGAATCTGGTTTATAATGAGTTTTTCCTCTATACCTGGTGTACTATACTGCAATTCAATAGAAGTAGTTTTTGACTCCGGATTATCCAGATAAACACCATTAAGTGAATAACCTGAAGGTATATAAGTGGGTAATACAATAGGGTAACTTACCAGTTGACTTGCCTCTTCTAATGAAAGCAGCTTCTTTTCAATAGTTACTGTTACAGTATTATCTTCAATATTTTTATCTTGGGATTCAGGCTGCTCCTGTTTCGATGTAGTAATTGAAATACTTGTTATTTCATCAATAGTAGTCTTAATTTTTTCTAAAAACCAGAAATTCGCTACAGCCTGGTTATTAAATGAT
The DNA here is from genome assembly GCF_000620305.1 of Desulfitibacter alkalitolerans DSM 16504. NCBI lineage: Bacteria > Bacillati > Bacillota > Clostridia > Neomoorellales > Desulfitibacteraceae > Desulfitibacter > Desulfitibacter alkalitolerans. Next base: position 15,943 of record NZ_JHVU01000018.1, read on the forward strand.
ACAAAAATACTAGAAAATAAAATGAGAATTAAAATAGCTGCAATGACAGCAAATTTGGATAAATTTTTTACTCGTTTTTTCCTGCCAAGCATATTCTTTTCAAAATCCTTCCACGCCTGATCAATATCGGATACTTCAATTGATTTAGCATAGTTTTGTATTTCTTCTTTTATCAAGTAATCTAATGAATCCTCATTTTTATTCATGAACTTTGACCACCTTTCTATACTCCTGGTTTTTCTCAAAGGATCTTTTTAAAAGCTCTTTTGCCCTATAAAGACGGCTTTTAACTGTTCCTACTGGAATGTTTAATAAAGTAGATATTTCCTGTTCGGTTAAATCATGATAAAACTTTAAAAATAAAATTTCTGCGTATTTTTGGGGCAAAGACCTTAGTTGAGTGATCATTTCTGATCTTAATTCATTGCTGCATAATAAATCTTCTGGGCTATGTTCGCTGAGGTTTATATAAAAAAGAGTGGATTTGTTCTTTATTCTATTTATCTGGTTGCTCTTTCTCATTAAATCTATTGCTTTATTTAATGCTATGGATGAAACCCATGCTGAAAACTTAGTTTTATCTTTTAAAGTGTGGAATTTACGAAAAGCATCATAAAATGCTTCCTGGGTAGCATCCTTGGACAATTCTACGTCCCCAGTTGCCATATAAGTTGATTTATAAACCCTTTCGTAATGAAGTTTATATAGACTTTCCATAAAGTTTGGTTCCATATATATTCACCTCAACCTAATATTTCTACAATTACACAAAATTTTCCTTTAAAAATGGAACCTTTTTTTGTTTTAAAACGACAAAGTATTGAAAGTATAACTCAACCAGGAGGTAAAAAAAGGTGAAAACATTGAAAATTTTATTAGTAGCACTCTTGTTTATATCTTTAAGCGCAACAGTAGTAATGGCTAGTGATGCCATAAATGAAGCAGAGGCAACATTTAAAAGGGAGATGAGTAGTGGGGTTATATATGGGATGGAATCTTCCCAACCTTATATAATCGATGAATGGAGAGCCAGGATACGTGACTTGGGTAATGGGGTTGTTGAAATACATGGATATACAAGAGCTAACCAAATTGCCAATTATATAGACGTTACAGTTATCTTACAACAAAAAATCAATGGCAAGTGGGTTGATATTCATAGTCAAAAATATGTAAATTATTATAGCAACTCGGTAAGCGGTACTAAAAGTGTTTCTGTAGCCAAAGGAAGTTTTTATAGGGTTAGAACCGTACATAAAGCAACCAACAATGTAAGAGAGGATACAACCACGGCTGTTACTCCTGAAATATATGTCAACTAAAAAAGGATGATTAATAAAGGGTAGGTGGTGCTTAATGAGGGTATAATTGGCTAGTTACTTAATAAATTAGCAAATTTTAATGGTAAATATAATCTATGGTCTAACTTAGGAAAGTGCAAATAAAATAAAAACCAATTATATAAAAAAGGAGAGTATAATATGAATAAGAGAAAAAATTTATACACTATAGTGATGATTTTATTAGCAATTTCATTTGTCTTTGTAATATCTTCACCTGCGTTTGCTTATAAGTTGTTTACCAAGGGGTTTTTCGGTCAAGATGTACCTATAAATACAGTAGAAGTTCACTCAACATATCTCACACCTGTTAACAATGCTATTAATAACTGGAATTTTCATCATTCTATAGGAGCAATACCAAGGAAGATTATTGTAGGTGGTGCTTTTAAAAATAGATTCATAACAGATTATTTTGCAACGGATTGGCCTGGACTATATGGGATTGTTAAACAAGACCAAGCTTATTATCCTCATACAACGACTGAATTCGTAATTCTTTTAAATAGAACTCACTTAGATTCGCAGTCTGCAACAGTCAGACAAAGTGTGGCAGCTCATGAGTTTGGCCATTCTTTTGGACTAGATGACATTACTAGCGGCATAGCTATTATGAATATAAACAGAAACAGGAGTAGCATCTATACTGCTCAGCAAGATGACATAAATGGAGTTAAGGCTAGTTGGAATAGATAATACAGTTGAAGGTACTACTGGTTTTATAAAAGAACAAGGAGGGTAAATTGTGAAAAATTTAAACATATTAGCAATTTGTGGTGTTTTGGTATTAATGATTTCTTTAATGATCTCTGGATGTGCTTCGAAAATGGAAAGTGGTATAAATGAATTATCTTTTGAAGGTGTATATATGGATTATTTTATATATGATGATATTAATTCTATAATAGATGAAACTCCTGTAATAGTTGTTGGCAAGATTATTAAGGATAATATCCCTGAAAAAATAAATATTAATATTGGTGAACATCGAGAAGAAAAACCATTTAATCTTATTTTTACGGTATCTGAGCTTGAGGTGGATAAGGTAATCAAAGGAGGAGTAAATGTAGGAGATGTCATAAAAATAAAACAAATGGGCGGCTCATATAAAGAAGAAGTTTTAAAAGTGGATGAAATTGAATATCTTAAAGAAGGACAATTTGGTGTTTTTTTCCTATCAATTTATCCGGGTTGGGATATTCCTGCTGATTTAAAAAATCCTTATCAAGGTTTTGTTGAAATAGTTGAAGGTGAAAAAAGAAGCAATGGGTTGTTTGACCTGTTTAAAAATGAAATGACTGAGGAAAAGATTATAGATTTATTAGTAGAAACTGTAATTAAAAAAGATAAGCTTAATCAGTAATACAATTTTTAAAACAGTAGTTTGTGTTATAAGCCCCATTCACAAATTTTGAATGGGGCTTAATTTTATCTATAAACGGCATACAATACAAATTTTCCTTTAAAATACGTTGAACTATAGTTTTTATTGTTGAACTATAGTTTTTATTATTGTAATATAATTAGGCTACACGAGAGGACACTTTGGCAAAATCGGAAGTTAACCTGCTGTGAGAATACAATAACTGCAAGGGAGGAAAACAAATGCTCAATAGGTTATTTATAATGCTGATTGTTCTAAGTATGACTTTAACTGGATGCATGCAAAATGTCGATGAAAATGCTAATGAACAGTTTCACGAAACACAGAAATATGAATGGCAAGGATATCAACCTACTATAACCATTGAGGCTGACATTAACCCTGGAAATGTAGCTTCCATTTTGATTGAGAAATATTTGCAACACTATATGGACAATTCAATACCAGAAAGTGATAGATTAGAGGATTATATAATTAATAAAATCGACATGGTAGAAGAAAGTGATAGAGGGTTAGTTTTTTCTGTTAGTTTTTCTGTTCAAGGAGTTTCTGAACAATCATCATGGAGAGCCGGAAACGGAACAATTAAAGAAAATGGCTGGATAGAAGATAAATTTATGTTTGTTAAAGTAATCCAGGATGGCAACTCTTTTACAATGACAGAGTGGAATACTGGTGGATTTAAATAAACTAAAAAATTTTGGTAGTTGTAAGTTGAATTTATAATGGGGAACAAATATAATTATAATATCCCCCTGGGGGGGATATTATAATTATAAGGAATGTAGCATATGAGAGTAAAAACCATATTTGCTCTGGCTATACCGGCTATTATAGACCACACATTGCATATGTTATTGGGTGTGGTTGATATGTTTTTTGTCAGTAAGCTTGGCACCAACGCTGTAGCAGCTGTAGGAATAACAAACCTTATAATGAACATATATATTGCTTTTTTCATTGCAGTAGGTGTGGGAACTACTGCAATTATAGCCAGGGCCAGGGGCGCAGGAGATGTAGATAAGGCCAATCATATCCTTAAACAATCCATAATTGTAGCAGTATTTTTAGGCCTGCTGGTAGGGGTTCCAAATCTGCTTTTTGCAAAAAACATCATATTACTCCTGGGTGCAGAGCATGAAATATTGGTCTATGCTCTTCCCTATTTTCTTGTTGTAGCTGTGCCTTCTGTTTTCCTTTGCATGATGATGGTGCTTTCAGCAGCTTTAAGGGGAGCAGGGGATACTAAAAATCCCATGAAGGTTTCCCTTGCCGTAAATATAGTAAATGTTGTGTTGGATTATATATTGATATTTGGAATACTGAATTTTCCGGGCTTGGGCATTCTTGGGGCTGGACTTGCAACTACTATAGCAAGGATCATGGGTGTTTTAATGCTTATAAAGCTCCTTGCAAAAAAAGAGAGTGTCTTATCAATACAAATACTTGGAGGCTGGAGTGTAGATAAAACAATCTTAAGGTCCTTGACCAGGATAGGTTTGCCGGCAGGCATTGAAAGACTTATTATGAGATTTGGGCAGTTGGTATATGGAGGATTAATTATAAAAATAGGTACAGAAGCCTTTGCAGCACATAATATAGCCGGTACAATTGAAAGCTTTTCATACTTGCCGGGGATGGGCTTTGGAGTTGCAGCTGCTGCCCTTGTAGGTCAAAGCCTTGGGTCCAATAAATTTCTAGATGCCAGGAAATTTGGTGTCACATCCAACGTCTTGGCCACAGGATTTATGGTGACAATGGGATTAATATTTTTTGTATTTGCTCCGGGACTTGCTGGACTTTTTACTAAAGACCCTGAGGTTGTAAATCTTGTGGTTATGGTTATTCGAATTGCAGCCCTGTTTCAGCCCTTTTTATGCATTACCTTTGTAATAACAGCAGCCCTGCAGGGAGCAGGGGATACTAGATTTCCCATGTATTCAACCTTAATCGGCATCTGGGGAGTAAGGGTTGTTGGAACATATTTGTTAGGAATAATAATGGGTTTGGGACTTCTGGGTGTTTGGATTTCCTATGTCCTGGATATTACCATAAGAGGTATCCTGTTGATGTATAGATTTTTGAAGGGAAACTGGAAGGATATTAAGATATAATAAGTAAAGATAAAGTAAAGGAAAGGGGGAGCTTATCATGGGAGCACATGGACACCCTCAGAGCAAACAAGTCATCAACAGGATGGCAAGGATAGTAGGGCATACTGAAGCCATAAAAAGAATGTGTGAGGAAGGAAAGGAATGCAGTGAAATCCTTATCCAAATAGCTGCAGTCAGGGCAGCTTTAAATAATGTTGGCAAGCTCATATTGGAAGATCACATTAATCACTGCATTTATGAAGCTGTTGAGAATGAAAACAAGGAAGTGTTGGACAAGCTAAATGATGCCATTGCTAAATTCATTCGCTGATAATTGATCTTCCTAAAACTTCCGTGCTGTAAAAAATCTAAGGGATAGATTTCTATAAAAAGTCCAGGAATCCTGCACAAAGTACAGATGAATTTTCTTTACTGGCTGAAATATCAATTCTGGCAGCTGGTGCATAGATTTATAGTTAGTTTAGAAAAAGAAGTAATAAACTGCAGACAAATTGGTGCCCCTGTTAAGGGTATGTCTATTGTTTTTAATGTAAGTAAGCCTTTTTGAACTTTATAATTAATTTCTGGCTGGACCACTCCATTTATAAAAAGGTTTTGAAAAGAGCTTTGTTTGGGATCAAGAATGCCTTTGCTGCCATACATTTTTATTTCATCTTTATTGGTATAGAATTTTTTCCCATCTGCACGAGTATTATAGTTATAAGTCTTTGTTCTTAGCAGTTGATTATTTTTGTTTCTTATCATTAAAAATTCAAGAATAATTGGAACTCCTTCGTCAGGGACGTCTGTTGTGTCTAACATTAGCAGTCCCTTTTTCACTGAATAATTGGCTTTCGGCTGCAACACGCCATTAATATAAAGATTAAGATATGATACTTTATTGGGATTAAGGATGCCTTTATCGCCATATTCTGTTAATTCATCATTATCCGTATATATTTTTTTAACTCCATCGGAACGGGTATTATATTGATAATTTTCAACCTGTATAAGTTCATTATCTTTGCTTTTAAAAGTAATAAACCTAATAATAATAGGAGCTCCCTTTTGAGGAACATCTTCAGTTTCCAATGTAAGCCTTCCTTCTATGACATTATAGTTTATACCCGGCTGAAGTACACCATTAATGAATAGGTTAAAATATGAGACTTCATTAGGGTCAAGGATACCTCTATCACCGTATTCTGTTAACTCATCTTCGTTAGTATAAATTTTCTTTACTCCATTAGATAAAGTGTTGTATTGGTAAACCTCTGCTTTTAGTATTGTCTTTTTATACAAAGCCATAGTTTCAGTTAGAAAACGACAGGAATCGTAAACTTTATTTACATTGATGCATGCTATATCTATGCATGCATTATTTTTGTCAGATGTAAAATTGACTGTTGGAATAGCGAGACTAACCTTAGCTATGGCAATTACGGTTGTGTCAATATTTATCAAGATTCCTACAGCATTATTTGCAGTAAAAGCAAAACAGCAAAAACAGTTTACCGTAAAGTTTAAATTGGTGCCTTTTGGAGCATAAAGATAAAGTCTTTTAATTATATTGAAGGGTATGGGCGGAGAAGTATGGTTTTCACCAGTATAAACAACGATATAGCCCTTTATTAAAATAACTATTTCATCAAGAATGCCATGTTTTCCCGATGAAAGTTTAACTTGCTTTTTGGAGCGATTTTGAGGGGATGAGACTTCTTTATAAATTATAGTGTTTGGCTTATAAGGGTCTAAGATATTTCCATTTTCATCTGTTAAATAACAAATAGCTTTTGGGAAGTCTTTTCTGTGCATGATTATCACTCCGAATAAAATATGCAATACTAAAAACTATTTATAGTGTTTAATTTACAGGCAGGCCATTGTATTTTATCTGTGTAATAATTTATGTGAACAGGAAGACAGGGAAAAGGGAGGAAGTATCAGAAGTTGGTTATCTACTCATAAGTGCTCCTCCTTCCATTATTAATACTTGTATATAATATGATAGGATTCCCTTTGTTGTTACTATTTGGAAAATGTTTATTTTTCCAAAGAACGAAAACAGACAGTGTGTTTGAGCAGGTTTATTGTTCTATTCTTACTATAATGAAATAAATTAAATAAAGATTATAATCCTGATTTGGAGAGGAAAAAATGGAACTTAAAGGAAAAAAACTGTTGGTTACCGGTGCTGATGGTTTTATCGGTTCTCATCTAACAGAGGAACTGGTTAGAAGGGGGCATGATGTACGCGCTTTTGTCTTTTATAATGCATTTAATTCCTGGGGGTGGCTGGATTATGCTCCAATGGAGATACGAAGGGAAATAGAAGTGTTTTCAGGGGACATTAGAGACCCTCATGGAGTTAAGGAGGCAATGAAGCTATGTGACATGGTCTTTCACTTAGCAGCCTTGATTGGGATTCCCTATTCCTATCATTTTCCTGATACCTATATTGATACCAATATAAAGGGAACATTAAATATCCTGCAGGCAGCGCGGGAATTAGAAGTAGAAAAGGTTGTACATACATCTACAAGCGAGGTTTATGGAACTGCCCGATATGTTCCCATATCAGAGGAACATACATTACAAAGTCAATCCCCCTATGCTGCATCAAAGATTGGGGCAGATCAGCTGGCACTTTCTTTTTTTTACTCCTTTTCTACACCAGTTTCTGTTATTCGGCCCTTTAATACCTATGGCCCAAGACAATCGGCTAGAGCAGTCATTCCAACTATTATTACACAAATTGCCCAGGGTAAAGGGAAAATTAAACTGGGGTCTTTAACTCCCACCAGAGACTTTAATTATATTAAAGATACAGTAATGGGATTTATTGAGGTTGCCAAATCTAATGCAACTATCGGAGAAGTTGTAAATATAGGGAGTGATTTTGAGGTTTCCATGGGTGAAACGCTTCAAATTATCGCTGAGGTCATGAAAGCTGAAATCGAGGTTGAAACTGATACCAGGCGCCTTCGGCCAGAAAAAAGTGAAGTAAAACGCCTCCGGGCAGATATTAGTAAAGCTAAAAGATTATTTGGATGGAAGCCTGATTATAGCGGTAAAGCCGGATTCAAACGAGGAATACAAGAAACTGTGGAATGGTTCAGCAACCCTGAACACCTTAAAAGCTACAAAGCAGAAAGGTATAACATATGAACAGAGGTCTAGATATTTCTCAAATTGTTTCCGTATTAAAAAGTGTGCTGGGAAAAGGAAATGCGTCCATCCATCTACATGAACCCAAGTTTGCAGGAAAGGAATGGATATATGTTAAAGATTGTTTAGATACAGGCTGGGTATCCTCTGCAGGTAAATATGTGGAAGAATTTGAAGAGAAACTAGCACATTATACAGGCGTAAAACATGCTGTAGCTGCAGTCAACGGAACAGCAGCCCTGCATATTTGTTTAATGCTCGTTGGGATTAAACAGGGAGATGAGGTGCTCCTTCCTGCTCTTACATTTGTTGCTACAGCTAATGCAGTATATTACTGCGGAGCTACCCCTCATTTTATCGATAGTGATTTTCAAAGCCTTGGAATTAATCCTGATAAACTTCACGATTACCTGGAAGAAATAGCCTTCATTAGGAATGGCTTTTGTTACAATAGGCTGACATTGCGACCTATTAAGGCCGTCATTGCCATGCATACTTTTGGTCATCCTGTTGACCTTGATCAGCTTCTAGCAGTATGCCAAAAATATAATTTAGAGTTAATTGAGGATGCAGCAGAGTCGTTAGGTTCATATTATAAAAAAAAACATACGGGAAGTTATGGAAGACTTTCCGCTCTAAGCTTTAACGGGAATAAAATTATTACTACCGGTGGCGGGGGAGCTATTCTTACCAATGATTCAAGCCTGGCAAAGTTAGCAAAACATTTAACCACCACAGCTAAATTAACTCATCCCTGGGCTTTTGTGCATGACCAGGTAGGTTATAATTATCGCCTGCCAAATATTAATGCAGCATTGGGATGTGCCCAGCTGGAGCAAATAGAAAATTTCATTAAAAACAAGCGAGCCTTGGCAGAAAAATATCAACGGGCTTTTGCCAAAATAGATGGGATTACTTTTTTTGAAGAGCCTGGATATGCCCAGAGTAATTACTGGTTAAATGTATTGCTTCTTGATAAAGATTATTCGGAGCTGCGTGATACACTGATAGCATCAACCCATGAACAGGGGATACTAACCCGCCCCTCATGGACCCTAATGAATAAACTTCCAATGTTCCAATCTTGTCCACATATGGATTTATCTGCAGCCGAAAGTTTGGAGCAACGCATTATTAATATTCCCAGTAGTGCTGTGTTAGGAGAAGATGTATGGTGAAACGTAAAATCTGTGTGGTTACAGGCACACGTGGCGAATACGGATTGCTTTACTCATTAATGAAAGAAATAGAAAAGGATCAGGACTTACAATTGCAGCTAGTGGTAACAGGCATGCATTTGTCTCCAGAATTTGGTTTAACCTATCGAGAAATAGAACAAGATGGTTTTGACATTTACAGCAAGGTAGAAATGCTTTTATCCAGTGATACCCCTATTGGTGCTGCCAAATCAATAGGCTTAGGAGTAATCAGCTTTGCTGATGTCTTCTATGGGCTGCAGCCTGATCTCCTGGTTTTACTTGGTGATCGTTATGAAATCCTGGCAGCAGCTCAAGCTGCACTAGTAGCCAAAATCCCTATTGCCCACATTGCTGGAGGGGATACAACTGAGGGAGCCTTTGATGAAGCAATTAGGCACAGTATTACAAAGATGTCTCATCTTCATTTTGTCACTAATGAAGAATCTGGGTGCAGGGTGAGACAATTAGGAGAGAACCCCAGACATATTTATAATGTAGGAAGTCCAGGAATAGACCGCATCATGAGCTTAAAGCTGATGGATCGTTTTCAATTAGAAAAGTCTCTTCAATTTTCCTTTTTTAAAAAAAACCTGCTTATTACCTTCCATCCAGTTACACTTGCTGGCCAGTCCACTAGTTTACACTTCAAGGAATTACTAGAAGCGCTGCATGATCTTGGTTCTGAAATTGGTTTAATTTTTACCAGGCCCAATGCAGACCCAGAAGGGCGAGAGTTGGTTCATCTTCTGGATGATTTTGTTCTTCAGCATGCTAATGCTATTGTCTATACTTCTCTGGGACAATTGCGTTATTTTAGTATTGTTGCCCAGGTGGATGCGGTGGTGGGCAACTCCTCTAGTGGTATATATGAAGTTCCTTCTTTTAAGAGACCAACGGTAAACATTGGAGATCGACAGAAGGGAAGGCTGCTGGCGTCCTCAGTAATTAATTGCCCTCCCCAAAAAGCAGCAATAGAAAAAGCAATTAGAGAAGCCTTTGTCATGGATTGCTCTGCTACGACAAATCCCTACGGAGACGGAAATAGCTCAATTAAAATGCTGCATATTATTAAATCCATTACGGATTATAAAGCTTTGTTAAAAAAACATTTTTATAGAGTAGGTGGATGTGAAAATGAATAATAGGAGCAAGGTTTTCATCATTGCTGAGATAGGTGTAAACCATAATGGTTCTTTAGAAATGGCAAAAAGTTTAATTGATTTTGCCGTTGAAGCAGGGGCCGATGCAGTTAAGTTTCAAACCTTTAGGGCAGACCAAATCATGCTTCACAATACTCCAAAAGCCTCTTATCAAACCAGGAATACAGACATAACAGAAACCCAGTATGAAATGATAAAAAAATTAGAATTAGATGAGCAAATGCACCTTATCCTAAAAGAATATTCTTTAAAACAGCATGTGCAATTTATATCAACACCTTTTGATGCACCAAGTCTGGATTTTTTAGTTCATACTTTGCAGCTGCCTATAATAAAGATTGCCTCCGGTGAAATTACCAATGCCCCCTTACTATTAAAAGCAGCTAGATCTGGAAAGAGAATAATATTGTCTACAGGAATGTCTACTTTGGGAGACATTGAAGACGCATTAGGTGTTCTTGCTTTTGGTTATGGGGAAGGAAAAGAGAATAACAGTATTCCTTCTCGCAAGGCTTTTAAAAATGCATATTACTCTGAAGCGGGACAAATACTCTTGTGTCAAAATGTCAGCTTGCTGCACTGCACTTCAGAGTATCCTGCACCATTTGAAGAAACTAATTTGCGTGTACTAGGAACCCTGCGCCAATGCTTTGGCCTGCAGGTTGGGTATTCAGACCATACCCTGGGAATAGCACTGCCGCTGGCAGCAACAGCATTAGGGGCTGTCATTATTGAGAAGCATTTTACTCTAGATAGAAATCTACCAGGCCCTGACCATAAGGCATCCATAGAGCCTAAAGAGTTTTCCCGGATGGTTTGCTACATACGTCAGATAGAACAAGCCCTTGGCAATTCATACAAGAAACCAGTGGCCTCTGAGCTAAAAAACCAAAAGATTACTCGCAAGAGCATCGTGGCAGCACGCAGTATTCTAAAGGGAGAGCTGTTTACTGAGGACAATCTAACAGTTAAGAGGCCTGCGGAAGGGTTATCCCCTCTGGAATTTTGGGAACTGTTGGGAAAAACAGCGCATAAGTCTTATGAAAGGGATGAAGTAATCACATGAAAATTGCCATTTTTGGTGCCTCTGGATTTTCTCGGGAGGTACGTGATATAGCTCTGATTTTGGGTTATCAGAATATTATTTTTATTGATAAAACACATGAAGGTATAGTTGAGGATTTTCCTGTAGTAAGTGAAAGGGAGGTTTATCCTTTAGCCCAGGTTGGCTATAAATTTACTATTGGTATAGGCAGCCCAAAGATTCGTAAAGAAATAAGGGATAGATTTCCTGGTTTAGATTATATTAATCTTATTCATCCCACAGCAACCTTTGGTTATAATCAATTAATTGAGGTTGATAGGAGGGTTGGTAATATTATTTGTGCAGGAACAAGAATGACCAATAATATCAAAATAGGTAATTTTGGGGTGTATTATCTTAATTGTACTATTGCACATGACTGCATCATTGAGGATTATGTCACCATTTCCCCGGGGGCTAATATATCGGGGAATGTAAAGATATCCATGGGGGCTTATATTGGTTCTAATGCATGTATTATACAAGGAAAGTCCTTTGCTGAAAAGATGATTATAGGTAAAAATTCAATTATAGGAGCGGGATCGGTTGTCACAAAAAACGTTAAAGATAATACAATGGTAAAAGGAACACCAGCAAAGTAAGATAAATGTAATTCAGTGGGGGGGAAATTCAGCATGGACTGGAAAAAGGTATTAATACCACCCCAAACCAAAATCCAAGAAACCATTAAGATTATTGATTTGCATTCGTTACAAATTGCCCTTGTCATTAACAAGGATCATAAATTATTAGGCACTGTTACAGATGGAGATATTCGGCGAGGGATATTAAATGGAATACCATTGGATGCATCTGTGGAAAAGATCATGAATAAAAAACCTATTACTATTCCTAAGATCAAAGACAAGAAAAACATCCTGAACATCTTGAAAATAAATAAGCTTCGGCATCTTCCTGTGGTGGATGATACAGGCTGTGTAATAGGCATAGAAAGGTTAGAGGACTTACTAGATTCTTCTAAAAGTGAAAATTGGGTTGTTATAATGGCAGGGGGATTAGGCAGTAGACTCGGCCCATTAACAAATAATTGTCCCAAGCCCATGCTGCCAATTGGAGATAAACCCCTTTTAGAAATAATTCTAACCCAATTTATAGAACAGGGATTTCATCAGTTTTGTTTTTCAATTAATTATAAAGCAGAGCAAATCAAAACATTTTTTGGCGATGGCTCGAAATGGGGAGTATTTATTCATTATATTCATGAGGATAGAAAGATGGGAACAGTGGGTTCATTAAGCTTATTTCCAAAAAAAACAGAAAAACCAATTATTGTCATGAACGGAGATATTTTAACAAAAATCAATTTTGAACAATTAATTGCCTTTCATTTAGAACACCAGGGTCAAGCTACCGTTGCTGTGCGTGCTTATGATTTTCAGGTTCCTTATGGTGTAGTTAAAGTAAACAAGGATAGACTGATTGGATTTGAGGAAAAGCCAGTCTATACAAATTTTATAAACGCTGGAGTTTATGTGTTTGATCCAGCCGTTCTAGTTAAAATTCCTGGAAACTCCTATTTTGATATAAATCAATTACTAAATATTATGCTCACTACAGGTGAGCAAATAGCTATCTTTCCCATCCGAGAATATTGGATAGATATCGGGGAAATTAAAGACTTTAACCAGGCCAGGTTGGATTTTAATGAGGTATTCAAATGAATTGTGTCATTGTTGGTTTTGGTTCAATTGGGCAGAGGCATGCAAAAATTTTAAAGCTGCTTGGATGCAGAGTAGCGGTTGTTACTCATAGAAAAATTCAATTTCCTTTAACGTATTCAAGTTTAAGCAGAGCCCTATCACAAGAAAAACCAGAGTATATTATTATTGCTAACCAAACGGATAAACACTACCGCAGCTTAGTGGAGCTTGCCGCCTCTGGCTTTAATGGTATTGTTCTCGTAGAAAAACCACTTTTTCATGTTATCCAGGAGATCCCTGATAATAATTTTAAGGCGGCATATGTGGGGTATAACCTAAGGTTTCATCACATACTTCAGAAAATAGCCGAACTTATTAATAAAGACCGCACTTTATATACTCAAGTTTATGTGGGCCAGTATCTGCCCAAATGGAGGCCGGGTCGGGATTATAGTATGAGTTATTCAGCTAAAAAAGACCAGGGCGGCGGAGTTTTACTTGATCTTAGCCATGAATTAGACTATCTCAGGTGGTTTTTTGGGGAATGGAGCAGCATGGCTGCCATGGGTGGAAAGTATAGTTCACTTCAGATAGATAGTGATGATATGTATAGTCTGATGCTTGTCATGGAAAAATGCCCCATGGCACAAATACATGTAAATTATCTTGACCTTATTAGCAGAAGGGAAATAACTGTTATTACTGAGAAATACTCTATTAAAGCAGATCTGGTGCAGCAGACTCTACGAATTAATGAACAATTATTAGAATACAAATTTGACTGCGATTATACCTATTATATGCAGCATAAAGCAGTGATAAATGGGACAAATGCCCCGTTATGCACATTAGCAGAGGGTCTGAATGTCCTGGAGATGATAAATGCTGCTGAACAATCAGCAAAGCAAAGGAAATGGATAAACAAATGAAAAGGTTATGTACAATTTGTGCACGATCCGGTTCCAGGGGAGTGGTCAATAAGAATATTCGTCAGCTTGGGAATAAACCTCTTTTGGCTTATAGCATCTTGCAGGCCAGGGCATCCAAGTTATTTCAAACCATTGCAGTAAGCAGTGATTGTGATGAAATCTTAAATGCAGCTCATAAATGGGGAGTTGACTATCTTATTAAAAGACCTAAACCTCTTGCTGCAGACAACGCACCCAAAGTACCTGCCATCAAGCATTGTTTAGTGTCAGTAGAAGAATTAACTGGAGAAACCTTTGATATTATTGTTGACCTGGATGTGACATCTCCCCTTCGTTACGTTTCGGATATTACTGATGTAGTGAGGCTGCTTGAGACAAGGCAGATTTCCAATGTGATTACCGGAACTCCTGCTCATCACTCCCCCTATTTTAATATAGTAGAAATAGATAACCAGGGAACTGTAAAGCTCTCCAAGCCATTAGCAAAACCAATTATTTGCCGGCAGGATACACCAAAATGTTATGATTTAAATGCCTCTATCTATGCATGGCAAAGAGGAGCACTATTAAAAAATCAAACTATTTTTAATGATGATACTATACTTTATATCATGCCCATGGAGCGTTCTGTTGATATTGATTCAGAACTAGATTTTCAACTTGTGGAGCTATTAATGAGCAAAAGGGGTAAGGACATTGAATAGAACATCCTATAAAGAGCTGTTCAACCTGGAAGGTAAAACAGCCGTGGTCACAGGTGGTTTAGGAATATTGGGAAAACGTTTCTGTGCAGGATTGGCTGAGTTTGGAGCAAATGTAGCAGTAGTGGATTTAGATGAAAAAAGGACAAAAGCATTTGCACAGGAGTTAACGAAACATTACCAAAAAAAATCCATAGGTATTGCGTGTGATGTGTCTTCTCCAAGTGATGTCAAAGCCATGGTTGCCAGGGTGGTAGAGGAATTTGCTGAAATTCATATTTTGCATAATAATGCTGCTAGTAAATCAGCAGATTTAAATGCTTTTTTTGCTCCATTTGAGGAGTATTCTCTGGTGGAATGGCGGAACATCATGTCTGTTAATTTAGATGGAATGTTTCTTGCAGCTCAAGCTATTGGTTCTCAGATGATAAAGCAGGGCAAGGGTGGAAGCATAATCCAAACGTCCTCTATTTATGGGATACTGGGACCTGACCAGCGAATTTATGAGGGTTCCTATTATTTAGAGCGGAAAATAAATACCCCAGCTGTTTATTCTGCTTCCAAGGCGGCGGTAATCGGGTTGAGCAAATACCTGGCGGCCTACTGGGCAGATAAAAAAATTCGTGTCAATACACTAACTCCTGGCGGCAGTGAAAGTGGGCAGAACGATGTTTTTGTAAAGAAATATTCGGCTAGAACCCCTCTAGGCAGAATGGGGCGTCCAGATGAAATGGTAGCTGCCTTAATCTTTTTAGCATCAGAAGCATCTAGTTATGTTACAGGGCAAAACATTGTTGTAGATGGAGGATTAAGTGCCTGGTGATAATGAGGAGGGTAAGTCAGAAATGAGAATAAGGAAAAACGTCCAAGATTGTCATGAATTCTATTCTGTTGAGCTGCAAAAACGGGTTGCAGATGTATTTGAGTATACTTCTCAAATCATGGAAATAAGGAAGCTGCTGGCTGAAATCAAAAGGGAAGCTGAAAGCTTTCGGGCTCTTTTCTGGTCAGAGCAGGAGCTGCAAGAAAAAAGAGAAGCAGTAAGTCTGTTTGAAGCAAGAATGAAGGCTGCGGTTTATTACACCTTAAGAAATATTGAGGCATATCAAGATCATGGTTGGAAAGAATTGGTTAGAGAGGAAGAAGGCAAACGGTGAAAGAGTTAACTCCCTTTAAAAAAAAAGGTGGCAGACTTCAAAACTCTTTATGCTGCTCAATAAAGCATTTTAGAAAAGGTAATGACTCTTTAGGTTTAGACAGTTTTCTCAACAGCATGGATGATTTGGAAGATTTATTGGAGCTTCAGCAGTATACTGGAGACCTAAGGATGAAAATCCATGATATAGCACCGATGCTCCAAGCTCTCTATAAATCTATGAAAAATCAAGATTTGGTTGGCATGATTGATGTTTTAGAATTTACATTTTACCCTCTGACAAAAGAGTGGATTGAGGAATGTGATAAATAATGATAATGATATTAGCCAGAGAGAATCAAACAAAAGAAATGTTTAACAAGAACCTACAACTTTTAAGTCCATGGTTAAGAGAAACTGTCCTGAAAATAGATGAAAAGGAATTATGGGAGAAAGTGCAGGTCACATATGATAACGAAGGTTATCCCATATGCCGATACCATCAGGAGCATACTAGTTTTCTGATAACAAGTCAAAGACCCATCCAAGAAGCACAGCAATGGTCCGAGGCTATAGCTGTACAAGGGGCAGGGGCTATTTTTATGTATGGAAGCGGCTTTGGTTACTCCTTGTTTGAAATATTCAGAAGAAAACAGCCCCATACTCTGGTAGTTCTATTCGAACAGAATATTTATTTATTTGCAGCGATGCTGCATTACTTTGATTTGGAGCCCATTATCAGCACCCAGAAAATAGCTTTTCTTATTGGTGATATTGAATGTTTTGCCAGGGCATTTGACCAGCTATTTTTTAGTATTGTTTTTGCTAACTGTACTTCTCCTGTACTTGCCTTTACTCCCGTGGCACAAAGAAATTTTAAAGACCACTATATGCAAATTCATAAATATATTTTTTCTCAATTAGGGTTATTTGTCTTTTATATTGGAAATGACCATTTAGATAACCTGATTGGTCTCCATAATTTGTTGTCAAATACTAAAGAGATAGTGAAAAACCCTTACCTCAGCTGTTTAAAAGATAAATATCAAGATGTTCCGGCATTTATTATAGCCAATGGGCCGTCTTTGGATAAAAATATTCAACAATTAAAAAAGGTAAAAGATAAAGGACTAATTATATGTGCAGAATCGGCAATTATCCCCTTGATAAGAAATAATATTAAACCAGATATATTGACAATTATTGAACGGACAAAATACACATATACTTATCATTTTGAAAATATTGATTATCCTGAGGATATGGCTTTACTTTGCCTGGGTCTGGTGGATAAACGGGTGTATCCCTCCTTTTGCGGGGCAAAAATCCCCATATTCCGTCACATGGAAGCAATTAATCAATGGCTAAATAAACACCTTGGAGATGGAAGTGCCCTTGATGCAGGCGCTAATGTTTCTCACCTGGCTTTGGAGCTGGCTGTATATCTTGGAGCAAACCCAATTGTCTTTGTTGGACAGGATTATGCTTATGGGCCTGAAGGTATTACCCATAGTAAAGCTTCAGTTTATTTTGAAGAAAAGGGTAAGCGAGCAAGGGAGCTTTTAAAGTCAAAACCAATTATCCATGTGGAGAGTAATGAGGGAACAATGATTCCCTCCAATCAGTTGTGGACTGATTTTAAAAAAGGCTTGGAACACAAAATTGCTACCCATTCTCATAAAATAATCATTAACTCCACAGAGGGTGGGGCCAGAATTAAAGGAACCAGGTGTGAGCCGTTAGCTTACGCTATTAAAAAGTATTGTAACAGGCCCATACCCCATAAGGTCCATGAAGTAATTTCTCAAAATAAAAAGAAGGTTTCTGTCGCAGAAAGAAAACAAGGCTTATTAAGTTTTATAAAGAGCGTAGAGGGATATGCAGGATTGTTTCGTAAATTAAGGCAGGAGGCGACCCATGGCAGGTTGGCCTGTAGAGAAATGATACGTCTATCTCAAGAAAAAGATATTGCAAAACACCGCAACATTCTGGAAGAAACATATCAAAAGCATATTAATACATACCAACTCTTTATAGCAGACGACTTGTGTCGCTGTTTTTCACAACAGGTGATTTTTGTCTATTTTTATCTCATGAACCGCCTGGGATTGATTGACACGTCAGATAAAATAACAGAAATCTTTCGAATTCAGCATGACTTTTTCCATCACCTAAACATTGTTTGCCAAAGTGTATCCGTTCATCTAGAGGATGCAATAGAAACATTAAAGGGCGTATTAGAGGAATTGGACAACAGCGATTATAGAGGTGAAGATTATGAACAGTGTTGAAGATTTAGAAAGAAAACTGGATAAATTTCTAAAAGAACCAGATAATCCCCATCTCTGCAACCAGATTGGAGTGTTTCTTTATGAAGTGCAAGACTGGGAGGGTGCTTTAATTTATTTTCAAAGAGCTTATGAATTAAGCCCGCAAAATGAGGATATTTTATATAATTATGCCTCACTCCTATATCAACATGATAGGTGGCAGCAGGCTATCCATATCTATCAATTCTACTTGAAGCTGCAACCGGAGAATAAAGAGGTTATCCAAAAGGTGGGAGATGCCTATTATCAATTGGGGGAATATGAGGCCGCTGGGAAGATGTATGAACAACTCAAGAAAGTGGAGAAAGGGGAAGCTTAATGGGCAGGAAAAATCACTTAAGCCTGTGCATGCTAATAGAAAATGGTGAAAAACACCTTGGTACTTTACTGCAGGTTCTAAAAGAAGCTGTAGATGAAATAATAATTGTAGATATAGGCTTTAGCAATAAAACTATTGACATAGCAAAACAGGCAGGAGCTAGTGTTTATAAAATGAAATGGAAGAAGAATTATAGTGAGGCTAAAAACTTTTGCCTGGATATGGCTAAAGGAAGGTGGGTCTTGTTTCTCCAAGAAAATGAGACTATTTCTTTAGAACAAATAGAAAAGATTCGCCCTCTTTTAGAAAATCCAAATGTGGAAGGATATCTGCTATACATTGATTGTCTTTCGAAAAACTATGGCATTTCTTCCCCAGTCCAGTCCTTGCGCCTTTTTAGAAACCGTAAAGAATATGGTTTTCAGCATAGGGCATTTGAAAGGATTCCAGACGAGTGTTTAAGTAATATTAAAGATGCGGATATCAGAATTCTTCAACAAGCTGGCATCGACTTGCCTGGGGAGGCTTATTCACCTGGTCTGCTGTTAGAGGATGACTTACAAGAACATCCTGCGGATGCTTACCTGCAATATATTTATGGAATAGAGCTTTTAAACCAGAAGAGATATGAGGAAAGTGTAGTATATTTTAATAGTGCACGTAAAAATGTAAATATGGGCTGTTTATTTGCCCCACACCTATACAAGTGTTTAAGCTGGAATTTAATTGTCTTAAAGCGATTCACCAATGCTTTAGAAGTATTGGATGAAGGAGTAAAGTATTTTCCTCAATATACTGATCTCTTGGTTTTGCGGGCAGAGCTGCGGCAGCAATTTCAGCAGCATGGAGAGGCTATTCAAGATCTAAAAAGTGCCTTGAACATAAGACAGCATCATAATTCCATAGTACCTAGACCTGAAATAAATGTTTCCGTCATTTATGAAACCTTGGGTGAGGTTCATGAGGAGATATTTAATTATCAGCAGGCCCTTGCTTGTTACCAGTATGCTTATGATTTAAACAAGAGTAACCATAAACTTTTATATAAGATAGGTGATCTGGTTAAACTAACAAATTCTACCAATGAGCTGGAAAAACTTCTCAAAACATCCGTGGGGCAAAAAAATCTTGAGCAGCTGATAATACTTATGGAAATTCTTTTTCAGCAGCGGAAGTACTATGGAGTTTTAGAATATCTAGAATATCTAGAAACTATCCTGGGCCAGGGAGAGCAGACAGCAGGCATTAAAATTTCTTGCCATATAATGTTAGGGGAAATTGAAAAAGTAGATTTTTCAGGTATAGATAAAAATGGCCTTTTCTATAATCAGATACTATTACAACGAATAGAAAGTTATTGGTGTCATAATAAATGGTTGGAGGCTAGGGAATTACTAAAAGAAATGGACAAAATAGAAAGTATTGACCACCCAATCAAGGCTTTATATCATCAGCTCCATGGATTACTTACTGGAAAAAAGGCAAAATGCCAATCACTTACACAACAGGAATATGAAATTGTCAGTGCTGTAATGGAGAGTCTCCTATGGGCAGAGCAGGCAGAGAAAGCACAAATTCTAGTTTCCTTGTTGCTGCAAGCAGCGAAAGAGGAGCAATATATTAAATTAGCAGAACCTTGGGCTGAAAGAAATGATTATCATGTCATTGAAAAAATTTTTCGACGTATTTCTAATAAAGCGGGACAGCAGCAGTTTAAACAAAAAATTATCCAGCGATTGTTGAGTCATAATCACATAAAAGCTGCTCAAAGGCTTGGGGACTTAGGGGGGGCAGATGAGTTAGGAGTATTAGCATATTTACTTTGGGCCAGGGACTTCATGAAAAAACTAGAGGAGCTGATAGCAAGAGCACCTCAAAAAACCATAAAGACTGATGAAGTTATTCTGCAAGCACACACCAAGCCAAATCAGGCACTGCTAACCTTTTATCATGGTTTAAATATTGCCCAAAAAAACATGAAGAAAAGCACCTGTGAGGACGCTGCTTCAGAAATGAGCTGTGCTGAAGCACATATGCAAATTGGTGATTTTTATGCAGGAGCAGAGAAAAAAAAGGAGGCCCTCTCGGCCTATTTACGGGCATTGTTATGGGAACCTTTACATTACCTGGCACAAGAAAAAATCAGTAAGTTTTTCCAAGACAATCCAGACCAAATTCGGTCCTTTTTAGAGGGAAAGAGATGGGTTCTAGAAGGTGCCTGGTTTTACTCAAAAGACGTCTTTATAGAGTATATCCTTGGAGTTATTCATTTTAAAAACCAACAATTTGAGGAAGCGTTAGCTATTTTCCACAAGGTACAGGACGATAAAGACAGTTATCCTGTAACCCTGGCTTATACTATAGGTTGCTTTTGGCTTATGGGAAAAGAAGCAGAGGCTGAGAGGATTATAAGGCTGCTAAGTCAAACAGATGAGGTAATTTTATCATTTTTTCATATTTGTAAGAACCATGCCCTAGACAAGTTAAAACAAGGACAGCAGCTATATCCATATAGTGAGTTAATAATGATGGAAAATGAAAGGATACGAGCTGCTGCTCTTAACTAGGGGAACTTTATGATGTAATTTTAAATATAAAAAGGATGTGCTTTAAAGTAAACATCCTTTTTATATTTTTCTGCTATGTTGTTACTGTAGTTGTAGAAGTAGAAACGGGTGCAAAATTATTTACAGCTAAAGTTATAGGAGCACTAACTGGAACTGTGGAGCCCTGAGTTATAACTACTTGAGAACCCCCAGCACTGACTGTAAATAAGCTGGACTGTTGTAGAACACCGTTGACAAATAGTAAGTAATAACCATTGTCAGTTGAAACAGTTGTTAGATTACCTGTCATAGTATTACCAGCATCATCTGTAAAACGGACTGCCGGAATAGTGATGGTGGCAGAAGTTCTTTCAGCTGCTCTTAACTTATAAAAGTACTTTTCAACTTCCGGATTGGTGTCGGTATCTGTTGTAGTAACAGCATTCATAACCAGTTTAAATAATGTTGTAGCCAATTATATTCCTCCTTTCAGCATACAGATAGTATTGCAAATCTAAAAGCCCATACGTATCAACCATAATAGAGTCATGTATTAACATAAATTACCTGCCAATACATAATATGATAAAGTTTCTTTTATGTGCTAAATAAAATTAATCAGATTACATATTGAAGGTAAGGCATAACCATAAAAGGATTATATACCTTTTTGGCGAAAGTAAATTAAGATTAAGAAGCTGGAGGATAAATACTTGGAACTTAAACAACTATATACTAACCGGAAAAACAAATATACCGGGCAGGCTAAAAATCAGCAGCAAACTGTAAATTCTATCAGTCATTTAAGGCTGTTGGTCTTTGCTGCTGGAGCAGGATTGACGGCTTATTTATACTGGCTGCAAAAATACTATCTGGCAGCTGGAGTTTTCATTGTTGCAGCACTTTTGTTTGTATACCTGATTAAAATCCACCAGGATGCCAGGTATAAGCACAGGTTTTATTTGACCATGGCTTCAATAAATGCAGATGCTGTAAAGCGGGTGGAGGGAAAATGGACAGGGTTTAGGGATAAGGGTGAAGAGTTCATTGATGAGGATCACAGCTACAGCCAGGATCTGGATATCTTTGGGCAGGGTTCCTTGTTTCAATGGACCAGCTTTGCAACCACCTTTTGGGGCAGGCAAAGACTAGCAGAAACCATTGCAAATCCAATTAGCAGCAAGGATGAGATATATGCCAGGCAGAAGGCACTAGAGGAGATGGCAGCAAGATTAGATTGGAGGCAGAAGTTTTTTGCTGAAGGGCTCATGGCTTCAGGAGAAATGCATGATCCAGAGGATTTATGCTTCTGGGCGGAAGCGGGCAGTGATTTTTATCTAAAGAAGCATGTTATTGCAGGGTTTAGAATACTTCCCCTAGCAACCATGTCTTTTATTGTATTAAATGTCCTTGGTGTACTTTCCTATCATCTACCTGTAACTGCTGTTGTCATACATATCCTCCTGCTCATGTATCGGGGTAAGGAAAGAGCCAGGGTTTTCGAAATGGCTTATAAATACCGGGCCAATTTAAGGGCTTATACTAAACTCTTTGCCACCTTTGAAAATGAGGTTTTTAAAACAGACTATTTACGGAAACTTCAAAGGGGCCTTAGGGGCAAGGGGGGGAAAGGTGCCCACTCACAAATCAGCCACCTTGAAAAAATTGTTGATGCAATATCCAACAGGAACAATCAGTTTTATATTATTATCAATATCCTGCTATTATCAGATTACCAGAATCTTGCAAGGCTTGAGGGATGGAAGCACAGCTCGGGAGCAAGTCTGCGCCAGTGGTTTAAGATATTAGCCGAGGCAGAAGCAGTGGCCAGCTTATCCAATATCAGGCATGATAATCCCAAATGGGCATTTCCCATCATTGTTGAGGATGGGACCGGATTATGGGGCAAAGGAATGGGACATCCATTAATAACCCAGGGGAGAGTATGTAATGACCTTGCAATTGAAAAGTCCCAAGCTCTTTTGATAATTACAGGTTCCAACATGTCAGGAAAAAGTACCCTGCTGAGGACCGTTGGTATTAACCTGGTCCTGGCCTATTCGGGTTCTCCTGTCTGTGCAGAAGCTTTTCGCTGTTCCTTTATGGAGATTCATACTAGTATGAGGACAAGAGACAATCTTGAAAAGAACCTGTCCTCCTTTTACGCCGAACTTTTAAGAATCTCCAAAATTGTAAAAGCAGCAGAGAGGGCGGCAGAAGAAGGCACCCAGATTCTGGTGCTGTTGGATGAAATCTTTAAAGGAACAAATTCTGCAGATAGACACACTGGTGCCAGAATTCTCCTGAAAAAACTCAGCAGGGAGGGAGCCTTTGGCCTGGTGTCTACCCATGACCTTGAGTTAGGCTGCCTGGAGCACGAGGAAAACCTTGCCATGAAAAATTTTAATTTTCGGGAGCATTACCAGGATGGACAAATATTCTTTGACTACAAGCTCCGTCCTGGAGTATCAACTACCAGAAATGCAATGTATTTGATGAAAATGGTTGGAATAGATGTGGATAAAGAGCAAAATAAGGAGCAAAATGAATAAAAAACCATTTGGATATGATATAATAGTAAGATAATAAGATAACGAACCTTAAATAACGGGCTGGCAGCGGCTAGCATGGTGATTAGCCTCACATAAAAATGGTAAGAAGTGCCAAGGAGGAAAGGTAAAATATGTCATCAAACTTTATTCAAAATATTATAAATGAAGATATGAGGACTAACAAATATGGTGGGAGAGTTCACACGAGATTTCCGCCTGAGCCAAATGGATATTTACATATTGGACATGCCAAATCCATATGCTTGAACTTTGGGATTGCAGCAGCTAACGGGGGAAAATGCAACTTAAGGTTTGATGATACAAATCCCAGCAAGGAGGATGTGGAATTTGTTGATTCAATCATTGAGGACGTAAGGTGGTTGGGGTTTGATTGGGAAGACAGGATGTTCTATGCATCAGATTACTTTGAAGAGCTTTACCAGTGTGCAGTCCAGCTTATTGAAGATGGAAAGGCTTTTGTTTGTGATTTAAGCGCAGAAGAGATTAGAGAATACCGCGGCACCCTTACCCAGCCAGGCAAAAACAGTCCTTATCGTGACAGGACAGTTGAAGAAAACCTGCAGCTTTTTAAGGCCATGAGGGCAGGAGAATTTGCAGATGGCTCCCGGGTGCTTAGAGCAAGGATTGACATGGCATCACCCAATCTGAATATGCGGGATCCTGTATTATATAGAATATTAAGAGCTGTACATCATAGGACCGGGGACAAGTGGTGCATTTATCCAATGTATGATTATGCCCATCCCATATCTGATGCTATTGAAGGGATAACCCATTCTATCTGCACACTAGAATTTGAAGATCACAGACCCCTGTATGACTGGGTTTTAGATTCCCTGGAAGGATGCAAATTTTTTAAAAGCCGTCCACAGCAGATAGAATTTGCAAGGTTAAACCTGACCAATACAATTATGAGCAAACGCTATTTGAGGCAACTGGTAGAAGAAGGTTTTGTAGAGGGATGGGATGATCCCAGGATGCCTACCATTTCCGGGTTAAGAAGGAGAGGGTATACACCTGAAGCTATTAGAGACTTTTGTGACCGCATTGGTGTTGCAAAAAGCAACAGTATGGTTGATGTTGCAATGCTTGAGCACTGCATCAGGGAGGATTTAAATTACAAAGCTCCAAGGGTGATGGCAGTCCTCAAGGCCTTAAAAGTGGTCATTACAAACTATCCAGAGAAAAAGGTGGAAGACCTTGATGCTGAAATCAACCCGGAAAATCCTGAAATGGGCTCAAGGAAAATCCCTTTTTCCCGTGTGGTATACATTGAACAGGATGATTTTAGAGAAAATCCGCCCAAAAAATATTTTCGCCTTGCTCCAGGCAAAGAAGTAAGACTAAAACACGCCTATATTATTAAGTGTGAGAATGTTATTAAGGACGACAATGGAGAAATTGTTGAAATCCAGTGCACCTATGATCCGGCGACAAAAAGTGGGGAAGACACAAGCGGTAAAAAGGTCAAGGGAACCCTGCACTGGGTATCTGCCCAACATGCTTTAGAGGCTGAAGTACGTCTTTATGACTACCTCCTTGCAGATAACGGCACAGATGGTGAGGAAGAGGAGGAAAAGAAAGATTTTACCCAAAACTTAAACCCAAATTCTCTAGAGAAGCTTCCAAAGTGCTTTGTAGAACCCAGCTTAAAAGAAGCCAGGCCAGGAAATAAATATCAATTCCTAAGACAAGGTTATTTCTGTGCTGATAAGGATTCAACAGGTGAAAGATTAATTTTTAACAGGATAGTCTCCCTGCGTGACAGCTGGTCTAAAATCGAGCAGAAACTTAAATAGCTGTAAAAACAATAAAGCCCTGAAACACACTTGAATTAAGGTGTTCGGGGCTTTATCTAGTCAAGTACTTATTAATAGATTTCAATATATTGTCCATTATTAACTTCAATGGTATAATTATATGCAATGGGTTTTATTGAATGAAATTTCTGACTTTGTAGGATGTTTTTTGAGTTTGGGATTAAAGGGGATGGGTGTATGCCAAAAAAGTTACTAACCAATAACGAGATTTATGAAATACTAAAGGAGAGAATAATTCAGCTAGAATACAGTCCTGGAGAAATTCTTAATGAAAATGATATTGCAAATGAATTTGAATTGAGCAGGACACCTGTTAGAAAAATTTTTGATAAACTAAAAACCAATAAACTTCTAATTATAATTCCAAGATATGGTGCTCAGGTGGCACCCATTGATTTTAATTATATGAAGTCGGTTTTTGAAGTGGTCAGGCAGATAGAGGCTTTTGCTGCCAGGCTTGCTTCTGAAAGAATATCTGAAAAAGAGCTAAATGAATTAGAAGACATAATTGAACGTTTAAGGTGCTATAACATAGAAGAGGACTATAAACAGATTATCCTTGATGATGGTAATTTTCATAAGATTATTTTTGACAGCTGTCATAATCCATGTCTTTCTGATATACTGCACAATTTACATATGCATACAGAGAGACTTTGGTTTTATGTTCAAAGAAACATTACAGAAATCGATCTTTTTATTGTTACCCTTTCAAATATATTAAATGCTTTGAAAGCAAGAGACGGGGCCCAGGCAGAGTATTATGCCCGGGAGCATACAGATATGTTTGTGGAAAAAATAAAAGAGAAGCTTCTATGAAAATTACTTCCCTGATAATTAAAGAGTCAGGGGAGTTTTGTTTTATAAGTACCAATTTAAAATAGCATCTAAATTTTTCCTTGAGGTATCAAGATATTATAGTTATCTTGAAGGAAATTATTTAAAAATATAGAATACATATAAAGTACAATATAAAAACATAAAAAATACATTGAGTATTTCAGCGTTGATCATTTGATTGGTCACAGGCTAATTGACAATACTAAGGTTGAAAGGGGATGAGAGCTACGAATTACTTGATTATAACAAATAACCCGTTAGTATCAGATAAATATAAGGATAATTTTGAAGTATTTTTTGTTAATGGGAGTGTAGAGGACACTTTAATTAAGGTAAGGGATCTAGTTCATCAGGGTTATGTTTTAATAAATCATCCACTGCCTGCGAGTCTAAGAATGCTGTTTGCTCCTTATCGCTCAATTTCCGTTGAAAGACCAGGGGGTAAAATAAATCCAGTCCATGTTGACATTATTGAAGGAAGTATTGAAAAATATAAAAGGCACATGGCTGTACGCAGGGTAGACGAAGTAAATGCAGAGGACTACAAACTCATTGATTTGAAGCTTTTTGAATCTGGTATGAATTTTAAAATGGGTCTTGGATAATTATTTTATATATTTCAGGGGGTGACTATTTTGAAGTTAGAAATTGGCAGAATCAAGATTGATGACATCCAGTTTGGTGAAAAAACTGTTGTAGAGGTTGGGACCTTATTTGTAGACAAGGAAGCTTTAATTGCAAAATTAAAAGAGGATGAAAGAATTGCTGAAGTTGAGGTTGATATTGCACTGCCGGGGGAAAAGGTAAGAATCATACCTGTAAAAGATGTTATTGAACCAAGGGTAAAGGTTTCAGGACCAGGTGGTGGATTTCCTGGCGTAACGTCCAGGATGGCCCAGGTTGGGGAAGGAAGAACCCATGTGCTGTATGGTGCTGCTGTTGTAACTGTGGGTGATATAGTTGGTTTTCAAGAGGGTCTGATAGACATGTGGGGAGAAGGTGCAAAATACACACCCTTTTCCAAAACATGTAACCTGGTAGTTAACATTACCCCTGTGGACGGATTAGATCCACATGCCCATGAAGCTGCTGTTAGACTAGCGGGCCTTAAGGCAGCTGATTTTGTTGGTGAGGCTGGCAGAAATGTCAAGCCTGATGAAATATTAACCTATGAAATTGGGACTTTAAGTGAGGAAACTGCCAAAAACCCAAATCTACCTAAAGTAGCTTATGTGGAAATGCTCATTTCCCAGGGCTTGCTCCATGATGGATATGTATATGGGATTAATACCCAGCAGATACTGCCAACCCTTATACATCCAAATGAAGAATTGGATGGAGCAGTAATTAGTGGAAATTGCGTGGCAGCCTGCGATAAGATAACTACTTATCAGCATCAAAACAACTCGGTAATTCTTGATTTATATGAACAGCATGGAAAAGAGCTTAACTTTGTAGGAGTTATCCTCACTCCCGAGCATACCACAATGGATGGAAAAATCCTTGCCTGTGACTATACAGCCAAGCTGTGCAAGATGCTTGGAGTTGACGGGGCTATAGTTTCTGAGGAAGGCTATGGAAACCCAGATTCAGACCTGCTCATGATTTGCAAAAGACTTGAAAGCGCTGGCATTAAGACTGTATTGATAACAGATGAATGCACAGGTTGGGATGGCAGGTCCCAGCCATTGGCTGATACAGCACCAGAGGCAGTGGCTGTAGTTTCAGGAGGTAATGTTAGCCATTTAGTTACCTTACCACCTGCTAAAAAAGTCCTTGGAAACGTGGCAGCCATTAGTACCCTTGCAGGAGGATGGGATGGGTCATTAAAGGATAATGGTAAAATAATGTGTGAACTAAATGCAATAATTGGGTCTACTTCTGAAATTGGCTTCCATTATTGCACATGTAAACTATATTAAGAGTACGAAGGGAGGATGGGACATGTTAAACGAGGAAAAAGGCAAATTTAAAGTCTTATACTATGTGAATCAGTTTTTTGGTCAGGTTGGAGGAGAAGAAAAGGCTGGCATGGAGCCTATCTTTAAGCTTGAAGCAGTAGGACCTGCCCAGGGCTTTGCTGGTTTGATAAAAAGTGTTAAGCCCATGGATATTCCCCATGATGATCGCCCATGTACAGCGGCCAGGGATGCTAGAACAATTGATATAATGAAATCTGCAAATGAAGGGGGAGAGATTATAGGCACCATCATTTGTGGGGACAATTATTTTAATGAGAATAAAGAAAAAGCCCTGGAGTTTATTTTAAATATAGTAAGGGAAACCAGGCCGGATATTCTAGTAGCTGGACCGGCCTTTAATGCCGGCAGATATGGTATGGCCTGTGGTGAAATTGCCAATGCAGTTGTTGATCAGCTTAACATACCTGTTGTCACGGGCATGTATATTGAAAATCCAGGAGTGGAGCTATGCAAGGACAAGGCAATTGTGGTTAGTGTTGCCAGCTCTGCTGCTGGAATGAGAAAGGCGCTGCCTGCCATGGCTAATATTGTCAAGAAAGTTGCCATGGGTGTGGAACTAGGAGCACCAGAGGAAGAGGGCTATATTCCCCAGGGGATTAGAAAGACAGTATTTGCCAGCAAAAGGGGCTCTCAAAGGGCAGTAGAAATGCTGCTTAAGCGTCTCAAGGGCCAGGAATTTGAAACGGAGCTTCCAATGCCTGTCTTTGACATGGTAGAGCCTGCTCCGCCAATTAAGGACTTGAAGAAAGCTGCCATAGCATTAGTTACAAGCGGTGGAATGGTGCCAAAGGGTAACCCTGATAAGCTCCAGTCTGCTAGTGCTCAAAAATGGTGCAGGTATGATGTTAGTAAAAAGGACTCTTTGCAGCAGCCAGGATCACCGGATACTGTTGATGAGTTCTGCACCATACATGGAGGTTATGATCCCGTATATGCCAACAAGTTTCCCGACAGGGTAGCTCCCCTGGATATTCTTAAGAAAATGGCGGAGCAAAAGTACATTGGCAGGGTCCATGACTGGTTCTATACAACTACTGGTACTGGAACATCTGTAACAAATTCAGTCAAGTTCGGAAAAGAAATTGGCGCTGAATTAAAGCAGGCAGGTGTGGATGGAGTTATACTTACATCAACCTGAGGCACATGTACGCGTTGCGGTGCAACCATGGTAAAAGAAATTGAAAGGTATGGAATTCCCATTGTGCACATGGCTACAATTACTACAATTTCAAAATCAGTTGGAGCTAACAGGATAGTACCTACTGTCGCCATTCCCCATCCCGTTGGCAACCCTGCCCTTTCCAAGGAAGAGGAAGCAGAAGCCAGATACAATCTGGTTAAAAAGGCTGTAAATGCCCTTACTGCTGAGTTTACAGGCCCGACCTTATTTGAATAGTGAAAAATAACATAAGTTGGGGACATTCCTCAGCCTGAAAGTTAGACATTAAAAGAGGTCTGTCCCCTTACATACAATACTTTTTCTTATTATTTAAAATTATTGGTTTAATATACATAGCTCCTTGTATTGTTAGACTATAGAGTAGCTTGCCTAATAAATAATAGTAAAGAGTAAATAAGGGTAACTTAATAAAAGTATCAAGTTATTAAGGAGTGAACACAGCAATGGTAGGATGGGGTTTTGGTATGGAATACCAGATGCTTGTCTGGGGAATTGCGTTTCTTGGTGTAATAGGGATTTCAGTATATTTGCTTGTAAATTTACTAATGAAAAAAGTAAAATAGTCTGAACTAATCAGCAACTTAGGGTCCGTTGTAGAAGGTATTACGGACCTCTAGTACGTGGCAGAGTGAAACTTAGTTTTTTGAGGAGCCCAGGTTAAAATTTGGTTAAGAAAAAATAAAGATTTTATTGATTTTACCAAAGCATCTAATGATTATGTTATTATCTTGGTAGAAGCAGATGTACATATAAAGAAGCAGAGAGAGAGGATTTTAACCATGGCTGTTATAGAAGTCCAGGGAAAAAGATATGACATAGATGGCATGTTATTTGACAAGGATGGTACACTTTTAAATTTTGATAAGCTTTGGAGCCATTGGGTGAAGGTTTTCATTGGACAAATTATAGAAAGCCTTGGGAATAGATGTGACCTTAACTCCTTACAATGTGCAAAGAGCCTGGGATATGATTGGTTAACAGGTACATTTGACAAAAAGGGGCCCATGTTGACAGGTAATCTCCATGATATAGTATCTATCCTTTCCTTTGAACTGTATAAACAGGGTGTGCCCTGGAATGAAGCAGTTAGGATAGTTCAAATGAGCTATGAAAAAATAGAGGAAAGCACAGACTGGAGTGGGTGCATTAAGCCCCTGCCTGGGTTGATGCAGTTTTTGAGAAAGGCCAAAAGTTTGTCCCTGAAAATGGCAGTAGTTACTGCTGATGAGACTGCATCAGCAGTAAAACACCTGGAGTATTTAAAAATAAGGGATTTTTTCCAGGAGATTATAGGTGATGATCAGGTCCTTAAGGGAAAGCCTAACCCAGACATGGCCCTGCTTGCCTGTGAAAGGCTAAAGGGTAACCCGGGAAGATTTATAGTAATAGGTGACTCCAACGGTGATATGCAGATGGCAAAGAGTGCAGGAGCCCTTGCTGCAATAGGTGTTGATCTTGGAAGGGACCCTAAACATTTAAGGGATGCTGATCACATCATTACTGATTTTAATGAAATAACAATACTTTCCTCAAAAGCGCAAAAAAACGCTAGTTGAACAAAAAAGCCTGAGTTTTGCAGAAAATATAACAGCATATAGAAAGAATATAGAAAGAATATAGAAAGAATATAGAAAGAATAGAGAAACACCGGGGACTTAATATAGTTTCTGGTGTTTCTCTATTTATATTCCAAAGTTTTACAAGCAAAAAACCCTTTTGCTGTACTTATTAATAGTAAAATTTTGGTTATTTAATTTCAGGGAATTAGATTGTATTTGTTTAGGAATAATATTTTAGCAAGGAGGAATTTAAATGACCGTAATTTCTAAGGTGAAACAAACATTAGCTGCTTTAAAAGGTGTTAAGGGAACTCTGGACGTTTATGCAGCACAAACTGGGGACAAAGAAACAAGAGAGGTTTTTAGCGAGGTAGTACATATTTCTGAGGATATTATTGAGGATTTAGAAACTAGAATACAAAAGCTGGAATTTGAAGAGCCACAATATAAAGGCTATTAAGCGGGGGTTATCAGATGCAGGAATGGATAGAAATATTATTAAGAGCCATATTATTATTTGGTTTAGTACTTGGGGCAGTTAGGTTAATGGGTAAAAGACAGCCCTCAAGGATGACTGCCTTTCAATTTGTTAACTACATAGTAATTGCCATTATTACTGCTTTTCTGGTTTTAAATTTAATAGATACAGCCTTTGGAATTATAGCTCTTATAGTATGGATTGGACTGCCAATTGCTCTAGACTATCTTTCAATAAAAAGTAAGCTGGTTCATGACATGGTCCATGGGAAGGAAACAATATTAATCAAACAGGGCAAGATTATGGAAGAGAATCTTATGCAGACCAGACTTACAGGTGAAGATTTGCTAAGGGCATTAAGAGAAAAAAATGCATTTAATGCTGCAGATGTGGAGTTTGCCGTTATGGAAACAACAGGTGACATAAATGTCATGTTTAAGTCAGATAAAAAGCCTATTACATCCCATGATCTTGGTAGAAAAGTGGCACCTCAAACTGAACCCCAGACAGTTGTCTTGGATGGCAACATAATGGATGAACCCCTTGCCAACATGGGATTAAACAGGGGATGGTTAAAAAGCCAGCTGGAAGGCAAGGGTATATCTCTGGATAATGTTTTTATTGCCCAAATAGATACTGTGGGAGACTTATATATAGATACCTTTGATGATGCCATGCAGCTTCCCATGCCCAAAGTAAAAGAGTTGGTTTATACAAATTTAGAAAAGATTCATGCAGACCTGATAAGCTATTCACAGGACACGTTGAATCCTGAAGCTAAAGCCATGTATATGGAAAATGCACAAAAGGTTGAAAGCTTAAAGAAAAAACTTGAACCATATCTTATGCATTGAAAAACAATTACTTGTCTATATAAAACAAATATGTGGCATATTAAACCATAGATGTCCATGGATAGAAGGTGAATAAGCAAATGTCAAATTTAAAAAACAAAAAACTAACCCTTACCCAACAAGAGTATAAAAAGTTCGCCAAGGATAGAGAGCTTAAACGACCAGTATTAATGAATTCAATTAGAGCATTTATAGCCGGAGGATTAATTTGTACCCTTGGTCAGGGTCTAAAGTGGATGTATATGACCTACTTTAATTTTAACGAGGTTACAGCAGGCAACCCTACAGTAGCAACCTTAATTATTATTGCTGTATTGCTTACTGGACTAGGAGTATATGACCATATTGCCCAGTGGGCTGGTGCTGGAACGGCTGTGCCTGTCACTGGCTTTGCCAATGCGTTAGCATCAGCAGCCATAGAACATCGAAGTGAGGGTTTTGTTCTAGGTGTTGGAGGCAATATGTTTAAAGTGGCTGGGCCAGTAATTACTTATGGAGTTTTTTCAGCCTTTGTGCTAGCAATTATTGCTTTGATAATTCAAGGATTGGGTGGAATATAATATGCAAAAAGGGCAGCAAACATGGTTTTTTGAGTCACAGCCTGTAATAATAGGTTCAGCAGCAGTGGGCGGCCCCTTTGAGGCCAATGGAGCATTAGCTGATGATTTTGATCTCCTTCATGGAGACATGTGGTTAGGACAGAAGAGCTTTGAAAAGGCAGAGAAAAAATTATTAGAGCAGGCATGTGAAATAGCTATTGATAAGGCCGGCATGAAAAAAGAAGATGTGCAGTTTTTTGTAAGTGGTGACCTTATGAACCAGATAATTTCCAGCAGCTTTGCAGCTAGAACCCTGGGTGTACCTTTCCTGGGAGTATTCGGAGCATGCTCTAGCTCAATGGAAAGTCTTGCAGTTGCCTCACTTATAGTTAACAGTAAAGCTGGCAAGAATGCTTTAGCTGCATGTTCCAGTCATAACGGTTCAGTTGAGAAGCAGTTTAGATACCCTACAGAATATGGGTCACAAAAGCCTCCTTCAGCTCAATGGACTGTTACAGGTGCAGGAGCAGCTCTAGTAGCTGACCAGGGGGAAGGGCCAAGGGTAATAGCAGCCACAGTTGGGAGGGTTGTTGATATGGGGATTTCCGATCCATTTAACATGGGTGCTGCCATGGCACCGGCAGCAGTTGATACAATTCAAGCCCACTTTAGAGACATGGGCATTGAACCAACCCATTATGATGTTATTGCAACAGGAGACCTGGGTAAAATAGGTCATGCAATTGCTGCAGACTTGTTAAAAAAACATGGAATGAATATTCCTGAGGAAATAATAACAGATTGCGGGTTGATGATTTATAAAGAGGATCAGCAGGTTTTTGCAGGGGGCAGCGGGTGTGCATGTTCGGGTACTGTTACCTTTGGACATTTCGTGAAAAGATTGAAAAAGGGTGAATTAAAAAGAATACTTGTTGTTGCAACAGGTGCATTATTGTCACCCCTGTCATACCAGCAAAAGGAAACCATACCCTGTATTGCACATGCAGTAGCAATAGAAGCCTAGGAAAGGGAGAAAAATCCATGGAAAAGTTTTTAATTGCATTTTTAGTTGGTGGAGGAATCTGTGTCATAGGTCAGTTAATGATGGATGTATTAAAATTAACCCCGGCACATACCATGAGTACCCTGGTAGTTGCAGGGGCTGTATTGGGCAGTCTGGGTCTTTATGAGCCTTTAATTAAGTTTGCAGGCGCAGGGGCTTCAGTGCCTATCAGCAGCTTTGGCTATGCTCTAGTTAAGGGTGCCCTGGGAGAGGCTGAGAGAACTGGAACAATTGGAGTTCTTACAGGAATATTTGAAGTAACCAGTGCAGGCATATCAGCTGCTATTGTGTTTGGTTTTATAGCCGCCCTCATATTTAAACCCAAGGGATGAGGCTGGTTAGATGAAAGCTGGTTATTATAGAAATGCCTGTTCATGCTCTAACAGCCATTTTTTTCTCCACAAACCAGAACCATAGCCTATCAGGCTTCCATTGCTTCCAATGATGCGGTGGCAGGGAATAACGATGGCATGTTTATTCTTGTTGTTTGCACCACCTACGGCCCGAACTGCTCTTTCATTGCCAACTGCTGCAGCAATATCCTTATATGATGCAGTTTTTCCATAGGGTACCTGGATAAGCTTTTCATATACCTGTCTTTGAAAGCTTGTGCCCGTAATAATAAGATTTAATGAAAAATCCTTGCGTTGACCCCTAAAATATTCCTCCAACTGGGCATGACAATCCATCAGGCAATCGGGTATTTCCTTGGATGCTTCTCCCTCCTCGCTGAAATCCATGGAAGTAATACCCTCAAAGCTGCCCTTTATTCGAATGAGTCCAATGGGTGAGCTATAAACTACCTCTTTTATATCCATATTAGTCTCCTTACAAATTAAAAATAGAACTTGATAATGCAATTATTTGAATACCCTGTCTAGTTCAGCCGTTAATCCAGGAAAGGTTATTGACCTGGCACTTTCAGATTGGGCGTAAGTAACAATATTTTATAACAAGGGGGAATTAAGGTCAAGTTTTGCCATTTTGCAGGCCCATGAAACAACCGCCCCTGCTAGGCAGGAGCGGTTGTTTTACTTTCCACTTATATCCAGTTATGTCCAGGGCTTTGCTGGAAGCCCTGGTTGTATTTATATATAGCGGACCTATGACTATGACCTTTGAATAAACAGCTGCTTATTAGTTTTCGAATTTTATTCATCAATCTGTATTTCCTTTGGCTTGGCTTGTTCAGCTTTTGGCAGCTTTAGCTCAAGAACTCCATCTTTAAAGGTTGCCTTAACCTTGTCTGTGTCAATGGGAGTGTTTACAGTAAAGCTTCTATAAAACTTGCCGCTGCTTCTTTCCTGTAAAAAGTAGGTTCCATTTTCCACTTTATTTTCCCTGGTAACCTCTCCAGAGACTGACACTTCATTATTTACTATGTTGATTTTAATGTCTTCCTTTTTTACTCCTGGCAAATCGATGTTTGCAACAACTTCCTCTGGAGTTTCATAAACATCCATTGATGGATTTAAGCCAAATCTGCCATCAACTAGTTTTTGGTCAAATAGCCTAAAAGTGTCTCCAAGCAAACGATCCATTTCATTTCTCATATTCATTAATTCACTAAAAGGTCCTCTTCTAATAATATTGGCCATAATCATCCCTCCATTAAAATTTTAATAATAATTCTTTAACTTTGGAATCGGTCATATTTTGGTCCGCTATTATACCAAGGATTATTTTAATGCCGGATAGATTGACATCCTTTTCCTTCTGCAGTAAATTTATCAACTGCAGCTTTTTAATATCATTATTTGAATATAACCTGGTATTTCCGCTGGTTCTATGGGGTGATATAAGACCCATCTCCTCGTAATAACGCAGTACTCTAATACTAGTTCCCACAAGACGGGCTGCCACACTTATGCTGAATAAAGGCTCCCTGCTGTTTCTCTCCATGTCAATCACCACCAAAACTTCTCTGATAATAGTATAAAATATACTAATTAATTTGTCAACAATCTAACATAAAAATGTTATATTATATTACATTAATCTAGCTTCATAAGCTGCATCATAAGATTACATAAGATTACCAATTCAAACTTGTCCAACACTCTAGTATAATTAATCACAGGGAAAGCAATTTCTTACAAAAAATCATCATAATTACTTAAATGGAGGAGAAATGCTGGAGACTAGATTTAGAAAAATAACACATAGCCATTCTTTTTTAACCCTTTGTTTGGTACTTTTTTTGTACATAAACCTTGTTGCTGCACAAGCTGGAATTGGAGATGCGGCCGAGGAGCTATCTGCAGTGGAGAAATCCACACATGGAGAAAACTGGAATTTTATTGATAATATACCTACTAAAGATATTCAAAACCTGAATAAGCTAATTCCTAAAAGCTATGTCCCATGGGAAACAATCGTTAATGAAGAGGAGAAGAGCCGCCGCCAGGGTGTTGGTGAACCCGGGGAACAGGGGCCTGCTGGGATTGTTGATGCCAGGGTCAATGAAAGTAGAGAGCAGCAAACTGAAATAAGACAGGAACAAGAGCAAGAGCAGACCAAGGAGCAAAAGCCTGAGCAAAAGTTTGAGCAGAGGCCCGAACAAAAACCAGAGCAAAAACAGGAGAAGCCTGCAAAAAATTTGGATGGATATCTTAACGCATATGTGCTAGATGTGATCAAGAATTATGAAATTGGAAAGTATCCATACCTGCTCAATAATGATTACAAGAACTATAATGGGGTGACTACTAACCTGTACTACAAGGACAAGCTGCTGCTCAAGGCCCACCCCTCAGGTAACAGGGCAAGTCACTGTACTGGGATTACCTTTGAGGTTTTTTTTAAGGCCATGCAGGAAAGAAACAAAAGGCTCGGTCTAGATCCAAATGATTTCAACGGTATGTCCTGGAATGAGCTGTTTGACTTTGTCCTTTTATGGTACATGGCAGATGGAGCACAAAAAAGCAATAGCGTAATAGCCGTGGAAAAATATGGAATAGGCAAGGGTGTTAAAAATCTTGAGGAAGTTAGACCTGGTGATTTCATACAATTTTCCAGGACTAACAATACAGGCCATATTGGTGTATTTCTAGAATGGGTAAGGGAGGACAGCAGGATAATTGGTTTTAGATACTGGTCCAGCCAGGAGTCAACCAGGGGAATTAATTATAGAACAGAATACTTCAATATTACCGATAAAGCTGGAAGAAAACGGGGTAGTGTACTTACCAACCACCTTTATATTGCTAGAATAGTGCCAGTAAACCAATATAAGTAAGGTAAATCAACTGCTAAAACGGGGACCCTTGCACCATTTAATATGGGAGCAAGGGCCTTGCGTTTTGGGTGTTAGAGACTTATTTCACAGCGTCATGAACCTTATCCTGCAGGTTAGCTAGATCTACAGTTTTTGAAGTAAACCTGCCAAGTAAGAGTGATATGACTATAGGTATGAATAAGGCTAAACTAAAGGAATGAAGCAGGTTGCCCCGGGTAAAGGCTGGGTCGGGAAACAAAAGAGCCCCTGCTAGGATGCCGCAAAGTACTGCCACCACTCCAGCCCAACCTGGAAACCTTTCTGAATACAGGCCAAAGAATACTGGGAAAAGGGCTGCCGCACATACCAGGTCAGCTATAAAGAATAAATAAAGAACACTATAGCCCTGGGATGCTGTGGTAATAACCAGAATACAAATTACTGCTGTTATAATTCTGGAGTAGGCAATAAGCTTTTTAGGGCTGATATCTTTACGTGCCCTGGCTATATCAACAGTTACTATTCCAGTCATGGCATTTATAAGTGTATCGGCGCTGCTCATAACAAGTGCCACTGCAAGTACTAATACAACTGTTATTACCCAGGTTGGAGTTGAAGCAAGCACAACCTCAAACAAGGCAGAGGAGGGAGAAGTCAAGGTGTTTTCTGCTACAGCCATAAGACCAAAGGAGCCTGCTATCATGACAACAGGTATTATCATCAAGCCAGCTATAACAAAGGACTTGCGAACTGTTGCTGTATCCCTGCTGGCATAGACTCTAGACCATAGTCCCTGATGAAACATGTTTGCCGCAAAAACAGCAATTAAAAGGGTAGCGGTAAATTCCCATGCCCCAATATGCTTGAAGCTTAATAGTGAAGGCTCCAGGGACTTTACACGCGCAACAGCCTCACCAAATCCACCTAGGGAGGAAAGGGTTCCAAAAAAGGCCAACAGCAGCAAGGGTATAATTAGAATTGCTTGAATGGTATCTGTAAAAATTGAGCCTCTTATGCCGCCATAAGTGGTATACACAAGGGTAGAGCCTCCTATGAGCAGGGCTGTTATCCACAAGGGAATCCCTGTAACAAGGTATACTGCCAGGGCAATTCCCGTTAATTCAGCGGCAAGGAAAACAGCCATGTAAAACATGGATACAATTAAAGTAAGGACATACATGCCCCTGCCGTATCTATAAAAAACAAATTCAGGCAGGGTTGAGCAGTTAGGGGCAAGGTATCTTAACCTTGGCCCGAAAATGGCAAAGGCAACAACTACGAGGGCCTGGGCTACGGCATAGCCCATAAATGCTGTCAATCCTCCCCAGGTTCCGGCTTCCGCAGGACTAAAAAGAATCCATGCCCCCATGATTGATGCAAATATTGTTGCAACAGCAGGGCCTGTGCTCAAAGTATGTCTGGCGGTTATAAAACCGTCCAGGGTATTAAAGGTGTTCCTGGTGCAATAGATGTAGAGAACAGCTGCCAGCATGAAAAACATTACAGAAAAAACAATCCAAAAAGTCATTTCTTTGTCCCTCTTTTCCAAGTTGTAATTATATTAAAAAATATGTAAGCGAAATATCAACCTAATAAAATAAAAAGCGTCCCAGCAGCATAGCCAAGACGCATAAAAATCAGTCTGTCCACACTATTCCTCCGCTGGTATTACCCATCTCAGGTTCGAAGGGTCTGCAGGTTTCGCCTGCATTCTCAGTCTCCTATAAAGAAACTCCCCTTAGTGCAATTTTATTAAGTTTATTTTTTCCTACATGCTTTTAATGAATCAATTATAGTCTATAAAGCATGGTTTTTGCAAATGATTTCTTAAAACAATAATTCAAATATAATTCAAACAATAAGTCTTATTATAATTTTCTAAAAAACTTCGTTTATTTTTCATACACAAGTTATGGACTAAAACATATAATAATAGTTAAGTCAATTGGTAAAACAGGCAGCTTATGTATATAATAGAGGAAGTATAGAGATAAGGTGCATTATTATACTTTATGACAAGAAGGTGATTAGGAAGATATGAGCGATTTTCATTTACGTGATTATGAGCAGGTAATGAGTGAATTAAATGCACAGACTAAAGGGTTAAGCTCCAGTGATGTAGAAGAAAGAAAGAAAAAGTATGGTGATAACGTTCTCCCAAGTGAACCACCACCATCAATTCTGGAGATATTTATCAGGCAGTTTAAAAGTCCATTAATATACATCCTCCTGGTTGCAGGTATAGTATCCATTGTACTTAAAGAATACATTGATGCTGGATTTATTATCCTTGTTCTGCTTCTCAATTCTGTCATTGGGACTTTTCAAGAGTATAATGCTGCAAAAAGTGCGGCTGCCTTACAGAAAATAGTGCCCCATAAAGCCCAGGTCATAAGAGAGGGAAGGAAAACCGAAATAGATGTTAAGGATATTGTTCCAGGCGATATAGTAGTCCTGGAAGCGGGATTTATGGTACCTGCTGACATGCGCCTCATCAAGGCAAACAGCCTTGAAATAGATGAGTCCCTTTTAACCGGTGAGTCAGTTCCTGTGACCAAGAAAACCGAAAAGCTTCAGGGTGAAAATATTTCTCTTGGGGACAGGATTAATACTGCCTTTGCAAGCACAGTTGTGTCAAGGGGTTCTGGTTTAGGTGTTGTTACAGATATTGGTTTAAAGACAGAAATAGGAAAAATTGCAGAGGTTATTGCAGGACCAACCCAGGCCAAGGCACCTCTTGTGCATAGGATGGAAATATTTTCAAGAAACATTGCCATTGTTGTTCTTGGGGCTTCTGCACTTCTGGCAGTACTTGCATTCATGAGGGGTATTGAGGCCCAGGAGGTCTTTTTCATGGCAGTTGCCCTTGCTGTATCAGCCATTCCAGAGGGTTTGCCAGTTGGTATAACCATAGCCCTTTCTGTGGGTATGCGGAGAATGGCAGAACGTAACGTTATTGTTAGAAAACTGGTTGCTGTGGAGGGTTTAGGCAGCTGTACGGTTATTGCCAGTGACAAGACTGGGACCCTGACCCATAATGAATTAACGGCAAAGCTAATCAGCCTGCCAGATGGCAAAAGCATTGAGGTAAGTGGGGAAGGATATAATCCTGAGGGAGAAGTAAAAATACCAAATGATTTAGAAAAGCAAAGGATTGTGCGTTTTGTAGAAGCTGTTGTTTTATGTAATGAAGCCACCCTATATCAAAAAGGTGATGCCTGGTATCACCAGGGGGATTCAGTAGACGTTGCCTTTCTTGTCCTTGGTGCTAAAATGAATATTTTTCAGGATGAATTATTAAAGGAAAACCCCCAGATTGGTGTAATACCCTTTGATGCCCAGACCAGGTTTGCAGCCACCTTCCACCAGAGGAAAGACCAAATGCGGGCGGCAGCCAAGGGTGCTTTTGAAGCCATTGGCCCCATGTGTACCAAAATGCTTACAGAAGAAGGCATTGTAGATTTTGATGCTGGGGCTATAGAAAAGAAGGTAGTTGACCTCTCAAATCAGGGCTATCGCGTTCTGGCTGTTGCAGAGGGAAGCTTAAGGGAAACAAAAGAAAAGTATTCTCAAGAAGACCTTAAAGAGCTTACCTTTTTAGGATTAATAGGAATGATTGATCCCTTGAGGGTAGAGGCAATAGAAGCTGTTGAAAAAAGCATTAAGGCAGGGGTTAAGGTTAACATGGTCACTGGGGACCATCCTTTAACAGCCTTTGCCATTGCAAGGGAGCTGGGAATAGCAAGCTCTCTAGATCAGGTTATTACAGGCAGTGAGCTGGCAAGGTGCTGCGAGGAATTTGAAGAGGATAAATTTGCAGAACTAATAAGCTCTAAAACGGTTTTTGCAAGGGTTGAGCCCATGCAAAAGCAGTCTATAGTAAATGGACTTATGAAGAAGGGTCATTTTGTGGCTGTTACCGGGGACGGAGTAAATGATGCACCTGCTTTAAAGCAGGCAAACATTGGCGTTGCAATGGGTACAGGAACTGATGCTGCAAAGGAGACTGCTGATATAGTATTGACAGATGACAATTTTGTGTCAATAGTGGCAGGAATTGAAGAAGGCAGGGTTGCCTATGATAATATCCGCAAGGTAATATACCTGCTAGTTTCTACCGGGTTTGCAGAAATAGTATTATTTACCCTGGCAGTTGTACTGGGATATCCAATACCCCTACTGGCCGTTCAAATTCTCTGGCTGAACATGGTTACCAATGGAGTACAGCATGTGGCACTAGCCTTCGAACCCAACGAGGGTGATGTTATGAAGAGAAAACCAAGACCTCCCCAGGAGGGGGTTTTCAACCCCTTGATGATCAGACAGGTGGTTGTTTCAGGCTTGTACATGGGTGTTGTTGCCTTTTCCTTATGGGCATATCTGGTAGGCACCCTGGGCTGGAGTGAGTTTGCAGCAAGAAACAGCATCCTGCTGCTCATGGTTTTCTTTGAAAACTTTCATGTTTTAAACTGCCGATCTGAAAGAAAATCCATCTTTAGAATACCCTTTTTCAGCAACAAACTGCTTTTAATAGCAATACTTTTAGCCCAGGCTATCCACCTGGCAAGCATGCAGATACCATTTATGCAGATGGTGCTAAGTGTTGAACCAATAACCTTTACACAATGGATGCAAACCCTGGTGTTAGGCATTACAA
Organism: Desulfitibacter alkalitolerans DSM 16504; assembly: GCF_000620305.1. NCBI lineage: Bacteria > Bacillati > Bacillota > Clostridia > Neomoorellales > Desulfitibacteraceae > Desulfitibacter > Desulfitibacter alkalitolerans. The sequence continues at coordinate 57,754 of NZ_JHVU01000018.1, forward strand.
TTCTGCTTTGCATGGAAGTGTTTAAGCTGATTAATAAACGCATATCCAGCAGTTAAAAAGAGAAATCATATTTTATTAAAATTATAAAGCTATACTGGAGGGATTGACCATATGAGTCAGATAATGTTGGAGAATATTGATGTTATTGAAGAAATTTCTAAAATCGTTTCTAATGAAACTGGATATAATATTATAATTTGTGGAGAGGGCGGCAAGATAATTGAAGCTACCATCAAGGAACGTATTGGTAGAATACATGGTGGAGGAGAAAAGATTGTTTCAGGAGTGATAGATGAGGCACTTATTACAGCTGAACAGGAAGAAAGGGATAGAGAATTAGGCTTAGACACAAGGAAAGGGTACAATTATCCCATTGAGGTTGAAGGAAAAAGAATTGGAAGCGTTGGTATTGCTGGAGATCCTGAGATAGTTAAACCCATTGTTAAGATTGCTTCAAAAACCATCAGCTTGTATATAGCACATTATCTTCAACAAAAAAGACAAGAAGAAAAAAATCGTCTTATCAATAGCAAAATATCAGAACAGATAGAACAAGTATCGGCAGCCATCCAGGAGCTTGCGGCTGGTGCCGAAGAAATAGATGCAAATTCAAAATCCATGGAGAACATAGCAAATACTGCCCTGCAAAAAGCTGATGAAACAGATGGCATTTTAAAAATAATAAGAGATATAGCAGACAGGAGTAATATGCTCGGTTTAAATGCGGCCATAGAAGCAGCCAGAGCCGGTGAGATGGGCAGGGGTTTTTCTGTTGTTGCCGAGGAGATTAGAAAGCTTTCAACAAACTCCAGGGATTCAGTATTAACGGTATCTAGTGTGCTTGGTGAAATACGCGCCGTAATTGATACAATTTCAGAAGCTGTTTCAAGCACAAGCAGGGTTACTGAGCAGCAGGCAGAAGCCCTGCAAAGTGTTAATGATAACCTGTTGGAAATCCAGAGAACTGCTGCAGACTTAAATAAGCTTTAACAAATACTAACTGGATTTTATATCAAATATAAAGACCTGGTTGACAACCTGCGGCTAGTAGTTTATGGCCGCAGGTTTGTTTTTTTTAATAACTTATTATAATTTATGGAACCATTTGGGCCAGATTTGCGTCTAATAAGAGAAAATATTATCCACAGAAAGAGGGAAGAGATGAAAAAATTAATTTATCTTTTAGTTCTAACAATCATATTAAGTATTTCAATTTCACTTCCAGCAAACGCCTCTAACTCTGATTTCAGGGGGATAATTGTTTTAAAGCCGGGTTCTCCAATAGTAAATATTGGCGGTGAAAATGTAAGGATACAGGCACCACCCTATATAGAAAATGGTACTACCATGGTTCCCTTAAGGTTTATCTGCCAAAATGTATTAAATGCATCAGTTCAATGGGACACTGCCACTAGTGTTATATCAATATATGATGGCACCCAAACTGTTATAATTGATATTAAGAATAAGAGGATCATGGCCAATGGAGTTGAATACAAGCCTCCTGTGGCTCCTGCAATTAGAACTGGCCATACATATGTTCCCCTCAGGCTTATAGCAGAATTGTTTAATTGTACAGTAAATTATGATACTGTTCAAAGAACTGTGACCATTTCCACAAGCCAGCAGGTCAAGGTGCTGCCTGTTGCCAGATTTGAACTGCCCCAAGGCCTGATAGGTGGACAAGAGTTATCATATAAAGACACAAGCTATGACCCAATGGGTCATGCCATAACCAGCCGTGTTTGGGAGATTACCATGCCTGATGGGCGAACACTTAAAACTAATGATCCCAGGTCAATTATGTCCAGGCCGTCCTCAGGAACCTATACCTTCAGTCTGCGGGTCAAAAATGCCTTTGATGTGTGGAGTGAGCCAACTATCCAAACCTATACTGTTTTGCCAAATGAGCCTCCTGTCATTACTGATTTTGCAAGTACTAAAAAGGAAGCAGCCATTGGTGAAGCAATAGATTTTTCTTATAATGTGATAAATGAGGAATGGGAGAAGATAACTGAAGTAAGATGGGCTTACTCATGGTTTGACGGAGAAAACCACAAGACGGCCAGAGAAAAACCAAGGGCTTTTTTCAGGCCGGGTCTCCATAAAGTATCTGTACAGGTCAGGGATGAGTACGGCAACTGGAGCAAGGAGGCCGAAATAGATATCACTGTAAAAGAAAAGGTAGTAATGAGTGAAAAAGCCTTTAAATTTAATAACCCTATTCAAGGGGAGCTCTTCCTAAACCATACCAGGATAAACTATAATTTAAAGCCTACTGCCCAGGTGTTAGCTGCAAGCAATGATGATGTAACTCTTATTGCAAGCAACAATCCAGAAAAAGTTGATGCAGCAGGGATCCTGTATCATGATGAAGCATCAGGCCTTGTCAGGGTAAGATATCATCATCGGAATATGCTGCCAGGCAATCTGCGAATACTGGCCATTGCAGAGAACAATACCAACACCCCTGTAGAAGTTGAATTTTTAAGAAGTGGACTGGCTGGTCCATCCTTGGATATCATGCAGGTTGGACAGCAGGTTGTTGTTTCTTATCTACTGGCAGCTAATAAACCTTCTGGAGAAAAAATAATTCTGCAGCCTGGTGAGAGAATCATATTAAATAGTAATCAAAGGGCCCTAAAAAATGACGAGGTTCTGGCTGGCTTAATAGAAATTCATTGCAGTGATAAGCTTCACTTTACAATTGCAGCCATGGAGGAGGGACGCAGCCTGGAAACCTACAAGGAGCTGCCAGTACTGCCCAAGTACAATACTCATATTAGAGGTACCTTTGGCAAGGCAGGAATTAATATGGATGCCCTTATAAGTGGAAAGCAAACAGAAAAGGTGGTAATTGGCAGGGCTGATGCTTATCCCGGATATTTTCTCTATGGATTTGAAAATACTACTGGACAATATATTATAAATAATGGAAATCGTGGAGTTCTCCATACAATTACCTTAACTGCCGAGGAGAGGGTTGGAGTATTTCTGAATCCGCGGGGCACAATATTTAGAGGAGCACTAATGGGCTTTAATGGCGATATATGTTTGTTAGCTAATGCAGGAGTTCTGGTGGGCAACCAGGAGGGAGTTATCTTGGGCGTTTTAGAAAAGGGAGAAACAAAGACCATCACCTATCTAGCCCCAAGTGGTTCAGACAGTCCAGTACTTCTCATATTTGTCCCTGAAAGTGAATGGTAGGTAAATAAGCTGCAGTATTAAAAGCCCCTTGTTATAGTCGGGAGGACTATTCCAGGGGCTTTCCTACTAACCCGTAAAAAAACAGATGATTTATATCCAACTGAATGTCCTTATTGTGATTAGAAAAGAAATCAGGATTGCTAACGGCTTCCTTGAATATTTTCATGTAAAACAATATGGCTTCCATGGAAATATCCCTGTTTATATGGCCTTCCCTTTTACCCTGCTCCATAATCTCCAGGACCATGGGAATAGATTTTTTTTCGTAGAACTCCTCAAAATATTCCCGTATTTCTGGATGGTTTAAGTAAATTGATTTCAGGAAGTCTTGATTTAAGTTTCTGGCTGTTTCTCTTTTATCAAAAATAATTGCCTCTATCTTTTTTTGAAAGGGCAGGTCTCCATCCAAAAGCTCTTTATACTCCCGCCATTTCCTTTCCATTAGATCCATTACTACATCTTTTAGCAGCTCATCCTTACTGCCAAAATAATTATAGATAGTTACCTGGGAAACATTGGCCTTTTTTGCTATTTCAGCCATGGTCACCTTTTGCACTCCATAGACAGAAAACAGCTCAAAGGCTGCCCTGCGGATGCTTTCCTTCTTCTTTTGCCGTCTTTTTTCAAATCCATCCATATTGCCCATATAACCACCTCTTTAGTATAAGAATACTAAAAATTATGAAACAAATCAATAAAAATATTTCATAAATATATTGCCAAGGGGCTGCAGTTAGATTATTATGGATTTATGAGCTTAACTACAGACTTAGAAGATTTTTGTTTCGGCTTATTGCATATACATTTAATGTAGTTACAAGGGGGGAGTTCTATGAAGCCAGTTATTAAAGCAAAAGACATGTGCAAAACTTATAAAATGGGTGAGGTTACAGTAGAAGCCCTAAAGGGAGCTACCTTTGAATTTTATGAAGGTGAACTGGTTGTAGTTCTTGGCCCTAGCGGCTCGGGCAAGAGTACCCTGCTTAATATTGTGGGGGGGATGGATAAGGCCAGCTGTGGTGAGCTGTATTTTAGAGATACACCACTCCATGAGGCAGATTCCAGGCAGCTCACATATTTTCGAAGAAATGATGTGGGTTTTGTATTTCAGTTCTATAACCTGATGCCCAATTTAACTGCATATGAAAATATAAATCTTTCAGTACAAATATCTGAAAACCCCCTTTCCATTGGTGAGTTATTAGAAAAGGTTGGATTAACAAATCGTGCTGATCATTTTCCATCCCAGTTATCTGGTGGGGAGCAGCAGCGTATAGCCCTTGCCAGGGCCCTAGCTAAAAACCCTACCATGCTCTTGTGTGATGAGCCTACCGGTGCATTGGATTTTCAGACAAGCATCATAGTATTAAAGCTCCTAAAGGATTTTTGTGAGGAATACAACAAAACCGTGGTGGTAATTACCCACAATACTGCAATAGCACAAATTGCCAACCGAATTTTTTATTTAAAGGACGGTATGATTGAAAGGATTATAACTAATGAAAATCCACTTCCGCCTGAGAGGGTGAGCTGGTAATGCTGTGGAGAAAGGTATTTAGAGATTTAAATGAAAACAAGGGTGCTTACCTGGCATGTGCGGTAATAATTATTATTGCACTAATGGTCTTTACGGCATTTTCCATGGTATCAGATAATTTGACAATGTCAAAAGAAGCCTTTTATTCCAATCAGAACTTTGCAGATGGATTTATACAGGTTCAGGCACTGCCCTTTTCAGAGGTTGAAAACCTGAAACAAATTGAAGGTATTGCAGATATTCAAGGTCGTCTGGTAAAGGACGTGAGGGTATTATTTCCAGACAGGGATGAAAATATTTATCTGCGCCTGGTATCCCTGGAGCCAGATAGGGATAACACCATAAATGGTGTCCTGTTGACCCAGGGTATCCCCCTTGGCAGCAGGGGCACAAATATTTGGATTGATAATACATTCTTTGAGGCAAACAACCTTGAATTAAATGATAAGCTAGAAATAGTTGCCGGCGGTAAAAAGAGGCAACTGCAAATTGTAGGTGTAGGGCAAAGCCCAGAGTTTATATATGCTCTAAGGACTGGGGCGGACATTTATCCTTCGCCGGAAACCTTTGGTATAGGCTTTGTATCCCTAGAGACAATGAAAAGTCTATTTCCAAAGGATAAAGCATTTAATGACGTTGTTTTTACACTTAAACCAGAAGTGGACTTTGATATTGTAAAGGATTTACTTGAATATGAATTAAAGCCTTTTGGACTGACAGCTATTTTTCCTCGTGCAGATCAAATAAGCCATCTATTACTAATGGGTGAGCTGGAACAGCTGGAGACCATGTCCACAGCACTGCCAATTTTATTCCTGGCAATAGCAGGCATGATTTTATATATTGTTTTAAAAAGGCTCATTGAGCAGCAGAGAGGACAGATAGGTATATTAAAGGCCCTTGGATATACCCAGGGGGAGATAATTTCCCATTATTTGTCCTATGCAGTTGTTATTGGCTTGAGCGGGGGAATCCTGGGAGCAATACTGGGAATGTTTCTTTCTGGGCCTTTAACTGCCATGTATCAACTATTTTTCAATATGCCCGGCCTGGCTGGAGGCTTTCAGATCAAGTATTTAATTTTTGGCATCATGTTGTCCCTGGGATTTTCTCTTATTGCTGGCTATCAGGGGTGTAAAAGAGTTCTTACATTGGAACCTGCTGAAGCCATGCGGCCGCCTGCCCCTGTGATAGGCAAAAAAGTACTGCTGGAGAAAATAGGCTTTATCTGGAATATGTTTACAGTGCAGGGCATGATGGCTGTGAGAAATATCTCCCGGAACAAGGGGCGTAGTGCATTCATATTTCTGGGTATTATGTTTTGCTTTGCTATTTCATCCTTTACTGGATCAATGAATGATCTGGTACAGAAGATGCTCTACGATCAATATGAAAAAGTGGAATTATATGATGTAAAGGTAACCTTAACCAGACCTTTAAATGAAAAAAATGTCCTTAGAGAATTACAGGCATTCCCTGGGGTTAAGAATGTGGAAGCCATGGCAGAAATTCCAGTCACCTTATCCAATAAATGGCATAAACAGGATACGGTGCTTCTGGGACTGCCGCGAAACAGTCAGCTGTATAACATTTTGGACAAAGAATATAATAAATTAGACCCACCACAAAATGGCCTGCTCCTGTCAGAACGATTAGCAGATCTTCTTGAAGCAGATGTTGGTACTAGATTAACTGTAGACAGTCCAATGCTTAGAGAAACAAGTGATGAGCACCTTGAGGTAGTAGGAATTATTCCTCAATATCTGGGGATGAATGGGTACATGGAATTGGGCTCAGTGCAGGATTTCTTAAGACAGGGTCCCCTGGCAACTGCCATTATGGTTAATATTGATGGGGAAAAAATACCTGCCTTACAGGAAAAATACCTGGAGAGTGATGTGGTTGCTGATGTAGATGAGAAAAACCAAAGGCTTGTAAAGATGCAGGAGATGATGGAAACCTTTGGCAGCATGATATATATGTTTTTGGTTATAGGAATTATTATTGGTTTTGCTATTATTTACAGTTCTTCTATTATTACTGTTTCCGAACGAAGTCGTGAACTGGCTTCCATGATGGTTCTTGGAATGACACCAGCTGAAGTGCTTTCGGTCATTACCTTTGAACAGTGGTTCTTAGGGATTCCTGCAATGGCTGCCGGGATTCCCTTGTCATATGCTTTGATGGCTTCTATTGCCAGGGAGGTTAGTACAGATGTATTTACAATGCCGGTGATAATTACCTTTTCCTCTTATTTACTAGCAACCCTTGTGACGGCACTATCAATTTGGATTGCTCAGAGGGCTGCCGCCAGGAAAATAAGCAGCTTAAGCCTTGTGGAAGTCTTAAAGTCCAGGGAATAGGGGTAAGCTTCTGTTTCAAATCAATGTTTAAAAGAAAGTGGGGAGGTTTGTATGAAGAAGAAGTGGAAGATTGCCTTGGGAGTTTTACTGGCAGTCGTTATTATTGGTTTCATGGTTTTTGAAAATACCAAAGGTCTTGAAGCCAATGTTCTAGAGGTAAAGCCAGGTACAATTGCCAGCACGTTCAAAGAGGAGGGCAGGGTAGTGCCTGAGGCCGAGCAGCCCATCTATACTCTTTATGGCGGAGAGGTTACTGAGGTTGCTGTTTATGAGGGGCAGGAGGTAAAGGCCGGGGACTTATTGGTAGTTCTTAACTCTAAAGAATTAGATTTTCAATTGCAGCAAGCTTATGCCCAGTTAAAAAGCGTTCAGGGTGAAAGGATCGGAACCTTTCAGGAACCATATGAGTCACAAATAAAAAGTCAGGAGCTTCTTGTAGAACAAGCACAAAGAGACCTGGCGGCCTACAAGCTCAATTTTGCAAGGATAGAACAGCTGTATAAAGGGGGAGGTGTGAGCGAACAGGACTATGAAGATGCAAGGGATATGATAATAAGAGCAGAAAACCACCTGGAATTACAAAAGCAGGCCCTTAACCTATTGCATGAATCTACAAGTCCTGGAAGTGGTACCGGGCAGTTTTATGCCGGCAGGATTGAAGCACTTCAGGCACAGATTAACCTGTTACAATACCAGAAAAACCAGACCAGGATTGTGGCACCAATTGATGGAGTAATTAGTAATCTATCCATCAAAAAAGGTGAGATTGCCAGTCCAGCCTTTTCACTAATGAATATTTTTAACACAGAAAATTATATAGTAGAAGTCTATGTCTTGACTGCAGATATTCGCAGCATTAATACCGGCATGAAAGTAGCTCTAGTAATTGACGGCAAGGGTGAGGATATTATATATGAAGGTACAGTAAAAAGAATAGCTCCTACCGCAACCCAAAGATTATCTGCCCTGGGTCTGGAGGAGCAGAGGGTTAAGGTAAGTGTTGAATTGACTGATTCAAGTGATATCAAGCTGTTCCCCGGCTTCAGCCTGGATGTGGAGTTTACAACAGATAAAAGAGATAATGTGTTAGTAGTTCCAAGGACAGCCCTTTTCCCCTATGACCATGGAGATGCAGTTTGGGTAGTAAGGGACGGAAGAGCAAGAATCCAGCCTGTTGAATCCGGCTTTAATAATAACAGAGATGTGGTTATTCTTGAGGGATTAGATGAAGGAGATCTGGTAATCCTTAATCCCCAGCTGGAGGGGCTTAAAGAAGGGGTCAGGCTTGACAAATTGACAAAAAAATAGTGATGGTTTTTTAATTTCGGCTTTGTGGTATAATACATTAAAAAATGGAAATAGAACTGTACAGAAATATGTCGCCCAGGGAAAAGTTTAAACGGCATATTGAACTCTTTTACCTGGGCAAAAAAATAATTTTTACATTGTCGATTTTCAATCCTGCTATGTTAACTTTTGGAATAAATATCAAAAAAAGAAACGTTTTTTAAAATATCACCCTTTAGGGTGATACTTTTTTTTACTGCATTAGAGCTACAATATATTTAGTTATCAATGGAAAGGGTGATGTATTACGATAAGTTAAAGTTAGAAAGCTTTTATAAGATGTAGAGACTTGAGTCTGTTATTACATGAGTACAATATTAACAGAAAAATTAAATGTGTGGGGGGATACGCTTGTTAATGGACCTTAAGATTAAAAAAGAGTGGATGCTTGCTCTGGTGGTCTTGTTTTGTATATGTGTGTTTGTGGTATCACTACCAGGGGAGGCGCGGGAGCTTGATGAACAAGCTAATGTAAGCCAAAGGAAAATGGCTGACATATCAGGTCACTGGGCAAATGAGGTAATCAAAGAGTGGATCGAAAAAGATTTAATAACAGGTTACCCAGATGGAACCTTTAAACCTAATAGTAGTATTACCCGTGCTGAATTCATGACCTTGGTCAATAAAGCCTTTGGATACAAAGATGAGGCTCAAATTGAATTTTCAGATGTAAATGACAAAGCCTGGTTTATGGGTACAGTTAAAAAAGCAGCAGCCGCAGGCTACATAGGAGGCTATCCAGACGGAACAGTAAGGCCCAATAACCCTATTAGCCGTCAAGAAGTAGCAGTTGTAATTGCTAAAATCGCAGGCCTTTCAGCTGAAGCAGAAAGTGCAGATTTATTTACTGATGCCCTATCAATTCCCGGGTGGAGTAAAGGGCAGATTGGTGCAGCTGCAGCAGCTGGCTATATGGGAGGTTATCCAGATGGAAGCTTTAGGCCAGCTAATAACATAACCCGTGCAGAAGCTGTGATGGCTTTAAACAAAACCCTAGCCGCCATGGATATAGATGAAAAGGTACAAAGAGTTTTTGATAAACCAGGCACCTATGGACCTGAGGTGGGTAAAGAAGTCTTGGAAGGTGATGTATGGATAACAGTATCAGGAGTAAAACTGCAGAATATGACAATCAAAGGCGACCTTAATATCACAGAAGGAGTAGGAGAAGGAGAAGTAGCATTAAAAAATATCATAGTGGAAGGCAACACCTACATTAGAGGAGGTGGAGCAGACAGTATCTACATCAATGGCGGTGAATACAATCGGATCATCATTCAAAAGACTAAAAATGGTGTCCGAGTTATAGCCATTGGAACAAAGGGAGCTGCAGTAATAATAGAAGAAGAGACAGAGGATAATGAAGTAATTCTAGGAGGAGACTTTGAAAGTGTCACCGTTTTAGCGGAAGGAGTAACCATTACAACCCAGGGGAAAACAAACATTAAAAAACTGACCATACAAGAAAATGCTAAACACGTAAGTGTAACTACATCCAAGGATACAACAATAAATGAAGCAGTAGTTAATACAAATGCAGAGTTTGATAATCAGGGCAGGATAATAGAAGCCACAGGAAAAGCAGCAAGAGAATCTATTTATGATGTAAACATGCCGGAAAATTTACTTTCCAGGAGATCAAGTTCATCTTCTGGTGGAGGCCCCACACCACCTTCCCCGCCACAATCTGAATTTGCAGGGGGCTCGGGAACAGAGGCTGATCCATGGTTAATCAGCACACCTGAGCATTTGAACAATATCCGAAATTACTTGAGCCAAGAACATGCTGACAAATACTTTAAGCAGACTGCAGATATTAGTCTAGAGAACTGGGGAGAGTGGGTGCCAATTGGGGTTGACGAAGGGACGCAAATGTTTGCAGGTAACTACAACGGGCAGGGATACATAATATCCAATCTGTTCATTGACCTGCCAGAAACAAATTATGTTGGCCTTTTTGGGTCAATAGGTGAAGCAAAACTGGAAAATATCATACTTGAGGGCGTTGATGTTACCGGGCGGATGCTGGTGGGAGCCCTTGTTGGCTATATGAATAATAGTGACATAATTAACTGTTCCTCAAGCGGTAGTATTATAGGAGAGTTTCATACAATAGGTGGCTTAGCCGGTTATAGTTACCATGGAACCATTACGAACTGTTTTTCTGAGGGGACAGTTACTGCCGGTTATGGAACTGTAGGGGGATTAGTTGGCAGGGTATATGATGGAAGTATACAAAGCAGCTATTCTACAGCATCGGTAGAAAATGAAGAACATTATGATGCCGGTGGGTTGGTTGGATCTTTGGAAAGTGATGGTGTTATAACGGAAAGTAATTCATCAGGCAGTGTGACAGGGATATTCGAAGTGGGAGGACTTGCCGGTAGAAACATTGGAGGACTTATTATAACATGCTATTCAACCGGAAATGTAACAGGTACAAGTGATGTCGGAGGGTTAGTAGGTAGAAATTATAGTACTGTTCAAGATAGCTATGCAACTGGCAATGTAGTTGGAGAAAATGCAGGCGGTCTTATAGGGAACAATGATAGTGGGACAATTTTAAGATGCTATGCTGAAGGAAATGTGGATGGTACAGGTGGTAATGGTGCAGGTGGATTGATAGGATATAGTATCGGCGGATCAATAAGTGAAAGCTATGCTATTGGACATGTATCAAATATCGGTGTTAACGGCATCAATTTGGGTGGTCTAGTTGGCGCTACCAATAGCTCAATTTATAACTGTTACGCTGCTGGTTCCGTGTCTGGTTATGGAACCCTAGGAGGATTAGCAGGAACTGCTAATGGGAATATTCATTACAGTTATGCAGCTGGCAACGTATCAGGAAGTGGTAATATAGGCGGATTGGTAGGTTTGGCAGATGGGCCTGCCTCAAGAATTAGTAATTACTATGATAGCCATACTACAGGACAATCATCTTCAGCAGTTGGAACCTCTAAAACTACAGCAGAAATGATAGATGCAGCAACTTTTGTAGGTTGGAACTTTAATGAAAACAATGGCATATGGGCAATCAACCATAATCCAGCATCTTATCCATATTTAAAATGGCAGGGAGTTAAGAATATACCAAATCCACCATCAGGGTTTGCAGGTGGATTTGGAACAGAAGACTCGCCATATCTTATTGAGACGGCAGAGCAATTGGATAACGTAAGATATTATCTTGGAAATGACCATTTAGATAAACATTTCAAACAAATAGAACACATAGATCTTACTGATTCTCCATGGAATGAAGACTGGATTCCCATAGGAAACAGTGCTAATCGATTTACGGGTAAATACGATGGGAATAATATGAAGATTACTGGATTGATAATTTCTGATATGGAGCCAGCCTATGAGCTTGGGTTGTTTGGATTTACTTCAAAGGACGCGGTTCTTAAAAATATTACTCTGGAAGAGGCTGAAGTATCCGGAAATGGTGAAATAGGAACACTTGTAGGTGTAAACTATGGTACAGTTCAGAACTGTTCAGCACTGTTAATTAACGTATCAGGCAGTAGAAATATTGGAGGGCTGATTGGAATTAACTATGGTTTAGTTAGTAACAGCCATACTACAGGAACAGTTACCAGTGATTATTACTATGCTGGTGGTTTAATTGGTGAAAACGCCTCATATAGCGGGGCCCAATATTTAGATGAAGCAGGTCATGTTATAGATTGCTACAGCAGTGTTAATGTAACAGGTGTAGAGGTTGTTGGTGGCTTGATAGGAAATGATTCCCGCGGCCATATAACAGGATCTTATGCTTCCGGTACAGTAACAGGAACGGGTGAACGAGTTGGTGGTCTGATTGGAGATGCTTATGAGTCAATTATTTCTGAATGTTACACTGAAGGAGCCGTTACTGGTGGTTCATATGATGTTGGAGGCTTAGTTGGAGAGGCCACAGCAAATACTGTAATTAATAGTTGTTATGCTTCCGGTAGTGTTAGTGGTGGCTCATATGTTGGCGGTTTGGTAGGTGAATTTGATGGGAGTATATCTGAAAGCCATAGTACTGGTTTAATTACAGGTAATTACTTTGTAGGTGGTTTAGTAGGCTATAATGGCAACGCAAGTCAAATCAGCAAAAGTTATGCTTTAAGTGATGTATCGGGCACTGGAACCTTTCAGCAGTTTTTTGGGGGATTGGTGGGTTATAACAATGGTGAAATAAATGAAAGCTATGCTTATGGTGATGTAATTTGTTTGTATCTATCTGCAGGTGGACTGGTGGGATATAATTTACAAGGTATAATACAAGACAGCTATGCAAGAGGGGATGTTCAGTGTCCTAATCGGGCGGGAGGCCTGGTAGGTGATAATCGAAGTAATATCATTAATAGTTATTCTACAGGCTATGTATCAGGTACAGATGATGTTGGAGGATTAGTAGGTCTTGATGATGGTGGAACAGTCACAAACAGTTTCTATGACCAGATTACTTCAGGGCAAAATGATATAGGTAATGGAACACCAAAAACCACAACGGAGATGAAGGACCAGGCAACATTTGATGCCGCTGGTATAGACTGGGATTTTGAAAGCATCTGGGGTATCAATTCAGGTGAAAATAATGGATATCCATTTCTCAGATGGCAGGGGTATGAACATCAGCTGCAGCCTGCTCTACTACTCGGTCATTGGTTGTTTGACGAGGGAACAGGTACAGCAGCTAATGATAGTTCAGGGAATGGAAATCATGGAACTCTTGAAGGTGCAGTTTGGACTGCTGACCGGTTTGGTAATGATGGTAGGGCATTAGAGTTGGGAGTAGACAAATGGGTAAATATCCCTGACACTATTAAACCATCAGAAATTACTGTTTGTGCATGGGTATACATTACAGCTACAGATGGTTCAGCAGGTCCCGTTTTCTCTGCCGAAAAAGGCTTAGGTGGAACAGGTTTTGGATACCGTTTGCAAGTTACATCAGATGGTAAGTTGCGCATGGAAGCCATAGCTCCATATACCGTTACTGGGGCACGTACTGTTACCTCAGCAGCACCACTAAACTTTAATCAGTGGTATCATGTAGCAGGAACTTATGATGGTAATAATGTAAAAATATTCATTGACGGTGTATTAGAAGGAAGCAGCAGTTTTGATACCTATGAAGGGTTAAACAGCGACATTAGTATTCCTCTAGCCATAGGGCATCTAGAAGGTTGGAGTGTGCAGTGGTTTAGAGGAAAAATTGATGATGCTCGTATTTACGACTCGGCACTTACCCAAGAGCAAATATTGAATATAGTAACTAGGTGACTAGTATATACATTCAAAAGGCGGTTTGTCCGATGACTAACCACCACTGGCTTTGCATGGGTTCTACCATGTCAACAAGTTGGCAAGTTTCGCTTTTACTACAATTTCAACTTTTCTACCATTGCTTCAAGTCTGGCAATGGTTTGTTTTTTATGCGCCATCTCTTTTGATGTCTTGTTTATCATAACGTTTAGATAATCCCAGAAGGCAGCAGTCATATTGCTTTCATTAATAGCAAAGATGAAGGATGGTACTGAAGTTTTCCCAACAAGCACTCCAACGTCCTCTTTGGCATAAACCATGCAGCCTGGCAATTGGTTGTTATTTGCCAGATGTACATTATAGTTTTCAAAGGTTCTAAGAAGTCTGATAATATTAAGAAAATGACTGCTTATTTCCTCAGCTGTATAAAACAGCGGGGCATCACCAAGCATATCAGAAAAACTGATCATTACTTTTCCGGCTTTAATATCCTCCAGGTCAGGGATGGTGATTATTTCAGTGAAACTGCACTTCTGCAAGCTTTCTTCGAAATTCTTGATGCGCATTTTATGGTAGGGCAGTAATTTGTCTTTTTTATTATCATCTATTCTTGAGTGAATGCTTTCTGCCGCATCAACAGGCAGGGTTATACTTGAAAGGGCATCTGTCTTGATAATTGCATTGGAACCTTCATTTTCAAATTCAGACAGGACAGATAAGTATTCACCTTTACTAAAGGGGGTAAATATGTGCATCAGCGGCCGGCAGAGGGCAAGAAAATCGTTAAATTCATCAGTAAGTGCCAGAACCGTGCGTTTATCTGTAATAATAAAATTAGCTGTATTTTTTGATCCATTTACTATAGAGTTTGAAATAACAGCAGCAGTATTCGGGGCAATAAATAATGTACGTCTAAATACACCATCACGAGTTTTGGGATAATAATAAGGCTCAATAGCACCAGTCATATAAATTGGGACCCATTGTTTAATTGCATAGAACATTTCGTCAAGATTGCGGTTTACTGTATGAATTATCTTTATCTTATTCCCCTTTATTATTATCTGGGACAAAAGAGATGTCCATTTTGCTGTAAACTCACGGTTATCCGTTAACCACTCCATGTCCTCATCACTGTGTAAAAGCAGGGTTTGTGGGCTTTTGTTTTTTAATACAAGAGAGAGAAATTTGATTACTGCGTTTTGTTTGCCTTCAATACCATACAATATCTCCTGGTTAGCTGCTGTGCTTTCGGATATGTTTGGAAGATCAATGTATGCAGCATGAGACGGCTTTTTAAATTTAAAATCTTTAAAGCCTTCAAGAAAATTTTCAAGGGGTCTGGAATTATCTATTTCCTCTTCAGAAAACCAATTATATAAAAGATCCACCATTGTTTCATTAAATTCTGGCACAAGCCTTGAGGTGTTTTTTATAGTCTCAAACAGCACGTTCTTTTGATATTGGGCACTGCAATTCCTGGAAAAATATTCTGCCATTGCTTTTATGTAATTCTCATTTTTTGCAGGGGTGCGTATACCCCGGCGCAAACGGCTGACAAATGATGGATCAAGTGCAATATTCCTGGCAAGAAGGCTGTTTGGAGTATTAGTAATATTCATGAGCAAATCAAGCTTTTCAAAAAATTTCATGTGTACCACCTCATAATCAATATACCACCTCTTTAAAATTCAAACAATATACATGGCACAATTTGTGCCATGTATTTGTCATTGCCATGTCATGTAAAGATATTTTAAATAAGAAGAAAGCTGATAAAATTAAGCTAGAGGTGGTTTTAATGAGTATCGACATTAAATTGAAAACAGGTTTTTTTAAAACCCAGTTGTATAGTCTTGGTGTTTGCCAGAATCAGCTAACCCTGATACCAAAAGAAAACAACGGGCTTAATAAGATCATCATAACAGCTAAAGAGTTAATCTCCGTAACTGTGTTCAAGCGGGATTTAAAAGCAGTTGAACTGGAAATCAAGACAAGGGATGGTACTTACATTGCAAACATCGGTGCAAAGACCAGCCTGGAGGAAATTCTTTTCACTTTTACAGGTGAATTTGGCAAAAAGCTTACAGTAACTAATATTTGAGCTCAAGCACTATTAGTATTATTAATAAGTTTTGGATTGTTAAGTACTAAAAAATGGGAGATGGTTTCCTTGGTTGCAACTCAAAAGTATGTTGTTTTGTCTATAGGGCTGTATTTTGGTTGGTTGTTGTCTGTTCCCTTTAATGGACCAATTATCTATGCTATTATGGCATCCAATGAAATAAATATATCAATACCTGCAATTTACATATTTGCCCATGCACTAGGACTGTTAACTATTGGAATTATGGTAAAAAAAGCTGAGCATTGGAGAAGCTTGATTATATATGGAGGCGCTTTGTCATTAGTTCTAGGATTACTGGTATTATTTATGCCACCAGTAATGTGGCCTTTTATCTATACAATTATTGGTTTTTGTTCTGCCATGTTTGTTTTAGGGTGGAGCTACCCTTATGCTCATGGTATTGATAATAAGAGCAGAATGAAGCACATGGCCCTGGCAATAATTCTTGCCAACATTGTATATGTTGTTTTAAATGTTCTGCTAACTATCTTAAATCTCCAGTTGGTGTATATTATGGCTTTATTATCCGTGGCAGGGGCTTTAAGATTTTCCAAATTGTTAACCAGGGTAGATTTTGAAAATATCCGAAATAGCAATAATGGTAAATTAAAGGAACTTCCGGTTTTTCCAGGGGTATTTATGTTAATAGTAAGTCTATTAATTTTTGGTCTTTATATTAATGGTGGGTTCATGTATCAGGTGATGTATCCGTCCCTGGCAAAGTACGAAAATGTAGCGGTTTTTTATAGAAGTCTGCCGTATATAGCCGTACTGGCAGTCATGTGGCGTTATGGCAATGTCCTTCAAAAACAACTGCCCATTTATATGGGAGTATCCTTTATGGGTCTGGCATTTATATCATTTTTGCTGCTGCACAATACTCTTCCAGGTTTTTTTCTGACAGAGACCTTGATACAGTCCTCCTTTGCCCTATTAGATCTTTTCTTTTTTACAATACTGGGGGATATTTCTGCAATGAATAGGGAGCCTATTAGAACATTTTGTTTTGGTATGACAGCCACAGTTGGTGCTATTCTAGTGGGAGGGCTTTTAGGTGAACAGCTTATGATTATTGGGGAGAGGTATTATTTATTTACTGCCATGTTTGCTCTTTCAGCCATTTTTTTAACTTTTTTGATTATCCCGTGGATGTTTGAAAAAATAGACCATATTTACAACAGTATCAATGATAAGGGAATTAATAACCAGCAAACAAACATGGAGATATTTCAAAGTGTTTTTGCGACCCATTCACTTACGGCAAGAGAAATAGAAATAGTAGAATATTTGCTTCAGGGTCTTACCAATAAACAAATAGCAGCAGAGTTATATGTGAGTGAAAACACTCTCAAAACCCATATCAAAAACATCTATTATAAACTGCAAATCAGCAGCAGACGGGAACTAATGCACAAAGTTCTTGAAAATAAAGAAAATCACCCCTTGGGATTAATAAATCACCCTTAGGGGTGATTGTTTTTATAGTCAAAAAAAGTAAGTATTTATTTTAATAGATCAAAAAGTGGGTGAGTAAGAGAAGGAGAGTGGATGTATGGATGAACAAAGCCGTAAAATAATCATCTATTCTATTGTTATTATAAGTATAACTATTTTAACTGTGTATATGCTCAGTAGTTTTTAAGAAGAAGGAGGTAGGGCAATTGATGAACTCGGACCAATCATTTTCATTTTTAATTAGAATATGGAAGGATGATGAAAATCGAAGTGCAGGGCAAATTGAAAATATTCTAACTAAAGAAAGACTTTATTTTGAAGGATTGGAAAACCTGCAGGTTACCCTGGAAAGCTTACTGGAAGAAAAAAGGGACAGAGAAGCTTAATTCAGTCAAAAAGCAGAATAAATGCTAAATTATATCAGGAAATAAATACCTTAGCATGTTAACTCTATCCTGGTTCTGTACCTCCAAACCATGGGAATATAATCTCTTAGGATTGTTATATTAAGGTTTTTTATATACGAATTGAAGGTAGGGGGGATCCAGGTGAAAAAAGCAGGCTATTTATTGGCTGCAAAATGGCTTATCTGTCTAATTGTTCTTGTGTGCTTGATAGGTTCTGTTATATTTATGGTTTTAAGAAGTATACCAGAAAAGGCAAAAACTTCAGAGAAGCCGGAAATAGAGATGCGAGGGGATATTAAAGTAGTCATTGACCCAGGTCATGGCGGAATAGACTCTGGAACTCATGATGGGGATGGCTTCCTTGAAAAAGACATTACCCTGGATATTGGACTGAAAATGCGTGAGTATCTGTTAACACAAGGTGTACCAGTTATCATGACCAGGGAAACAGATGATGATGTTAGTGATATAGATGGGCGTGGCAGACACCGCAGGGATCTGGAAAGACGGGTGAAAATAATTAACCAGGGGACATTAGGTGTGAGTATTCATGTAAATTCAACCAGCAGTCCCACAGAAAAAGGTTTTATAGTTTTTTATCCTAAAGATAGTAAGGAAGGAAAAGCATTAGCAGAAAAAGCCATTAAGGCGCTAACTCCTATTGGGCATCCAAATCATGATTTTCCTGTTCCCAAGAAAAATATATTTATATTGAGAAATGCCCAGGTGCCCGTAATACTTGTAGAAGTAGGGTTTATGTCTAACCTGGAAGATAAGAATAAACTTGGAGATCTATCTTATCGCCAAAAAATTGCAGAAGCACTAGGCCAGGCAGTTATTGAATAGAAGTAATTTAAAAATTTATTACAAGGATTTTCCTTATAAGTGTAGAATTGAGTAGAAAGAAACGGTAAAAACAAGGTGATTATTGGTAATAATATTAGAAAAGAGAAAATAGAGGTTAGATATATGGAGAAAAGTAGAAGTATACCTGCCTGGCTGAAACCTTTTTTTTGGGATGTGGATGTTAAACAGCTAGATCTAAAACAACATCAAATATTCATTATTGAAAGGCTTCTAAATGAAGGAGACCATAAGGCTTTAGGTTGGTTATTTAAGACTTATCCAATTGAAGATATTAAAACGGTTGTGTCAACCAGTAAGAAGCTTTCTTTGAAAACAGCTAGATGCTGGCAGAACTATTTTGGTTTAAGTGAGGAGGAAATGCGGTGTTTTGGGAGATACTGGATAAGCCCAGACAGGTATTGTTAAGCAGATTAGTTTCTGAAATGGATGTACCAGAAAGCTATCTAGCAGGCGGCACAGCGTTGGCCCTGATGATTGGACATAGGGATTCTTACGATTTTGATTGGTTTACCCCTAAAGAATTTGATCCAGAGGATGTTTACCGGAGCCTTTCCAGGCTAGGGGATAGTATGATTACTGACATGAAAAAGGGAACATTACATGCATTGGTTGATGGTATAAGGGTAACATGGCTGTGGTATCCCAACCCATTACTTGAGCCTCTTATACATGAGGATGAGATAAAAGGCTTAAAAATGGCTTCATTACTGGATATAGGTCTGATGAAATGGTCAGCCATTAGCGGTCGGGGGGCCATGCGGGATTTTGTTGATCTTTTTATGATCTGTCAAAAGGGTTATAGTTTAAAGGAAATGTTAGGGCTTTTCTCTGAAAAGTACCCAAATGCAAATATAAATTACTACCATATGGTTAAGAGTTTGTCATATTTTGAGGACGCAGAAAATGACCTAATGCCGAGGATGCTGATCCCTATAAAATGGGATCAGGTAAAGGATTTCTTTTTGGTTGAACAAAAGGAACTTTTAGACAGGGTGAGGTTGGATGATTGACAAATTATTATAAACTGGGCAGCCAAGTTTTGGGTTATTGCCCAGGTTTTCTTTAATACTATGATAATTTGTCTATATTAAAAACATCTCAAGGAGTTGGACATGAAGATACTGAAAAACGACTGGGCTCCTTTATTAGAACAGGAATTCCAGAAGCCCTATTATCTATCCCTGAGGGAATTTTTAATCGGGGAATACAAAAATCGAACCATTTATCCAGATAAACATAATATATTTAATGCCCTGCACTTTACGCCTTATTCCAAGACAAAGGTGGTCATCCTAGGACAGGACCCCTATCATGGAAAGGGACAGGCCCATGGACTAAGCTTCTCAGTTCAACCAGGAGTGATTCCACCCCCTTCCCTGCAGAACATTTTTAAGGAGTTAGAAAGTGATGTAGGCTGCAGCATTCCAAATCATGGATATCTAGTTCAATGGGCTGAACAGGGAGTTTTGCTGTTAAATGCTGTATTGACTGTACGTGCTGGTGAGGCAAATTCTCATCGAGGTAAGGGCTGGGAAAACTTTACTGATAAGGTTATCTCCTTATTAAATGAAAGAGAAGAGCCAGTTGTTTTTATCCTATGGGGCAAGCATGCCCAGGAAAAGCAGCAGCTTATTACATCATCCCAGCATCTGGTTATAAAAAGTCCCCATCCAAGTCCCTTTTCTGCACCAAGGGGCTTTTTCGGAAGCAGGCCCTTTTCCAGAGCAAACAGCTTCCTCAATAAAAATGGACAGCAGGAAATTAGCTGGCAGCTTCCAAAGGAAGTCAGTCTATAAGGAGTTATTGCTTTAACTAGAGTAATTAAATCAGAAGGGAGGTTTAATATAATGAGCAAAGCAAGGGAAACGGTTCAAAAATATTATGACTTTTTCCAATCAGCCCATGAAGAAGGAGCATTAGATGCGAAAACAAAGAAACTGCTGCATATTGCAACAGTACTTGCCATGGGTTGCGAGCATTGAGTTGAAAATCAGCTTGCAGTTGCAAGAAGAATGGGCATCACAGAGGAAGAGCTTGCTGAAACTATTCAGGTAGTGTCTTCAGTTTCAGCCGGTATCATTACAGCCATGTCTATGAGAGCCCAAAAAAGGTCTGAACCTGAGCAAAAGGGAAACCTAGCTGATATTTATAAAAAGTGAGACGAGAACATATTAAAATGCAGATAAGAAATGCCCCTCTTGCAAAATATGCAGGGGCATTCTAATTTTTAAAGTTTCTCGGGCAGGTATAGTGCCTATTCCTTTACAGGCTCATTACCAATAATATGCTGGTTTAGAATTATCTCAAGTTTATGAGATGACATTTTTCCATAAAGGTAGCGTTATTAATCTGCATCTATTTCACCTATGCAGATATTATTTCTTCCCCCTTGTTTAGCCCGGTAGAGGGCTTTATCTGCGGCCTGGATGATTGCTTCTGTGGTAGTATTTTGCCCTGGGATGATACTAACCAAACCCATGCTTACTGTTGTGGTAACATCTGACTGGGCTGACTGGGTAAATTCCGACCTTAATCGAACCTTTTTAACAGCTTCTTTAATTTTTTCAGCTACTACAAGAGCACCCTCTTGATTAGTGTCATACAAGACTATCACAAATTCATCCCCACCATAACGAGCAAGAATATCTGTACTGCGCGGCAGCTCTTCAACAATAGCCTTGCCAATATCTGAAAGCAAATAATCCCCTGCTAGATGTCCAAAATCGTCATTAATACTCTTAAAAAAGTCAATATCTAGTATGATGAGAGCAATGTAGATGCTGCTTCTTCTGGCAAGCTGTAATTGTTCCTCCATTACAGTATCAAAGTAACGCCGATTAAAATGGCCGGTAAGAGGGTCCTTTATAGATAGATTGGCTAACTTCTCGTTGGCTTCCTTTAGCTTATCATTTATCAGGCCTAATTCAGAATTTCTTTGATTTATTAACTGCATTTCCCTGTACTTCAATAAACCTATCATTACCAGTGAGAAAGTAACAATGTAAGCCAAATATGCTGGTTTTGTCTGATACCAGGGGGTGGCAATTGTAAAATAAACACTAGCAGGTTCAGATTGAATCCCCCTATGGGTTTCAGCTTTAACAGAAAACTTGTAATCTCCAGGGGGCAAATTAGAATAAGAAGCAAAGTCACGAGTTCCTGCATAAACCCAATCCCTATCGAAACCCTCTAATTTGTAGGAGAATCTGGTTTTTGCCGGAGAGTCATAATCCAAGGCAACAAATTGAAAGCTTAAGAAAGACTCCCTGGGAGCAAAATGTAGATTTGCATCATTAAAAACCAGGCGGTCTGGGTTAATAGAACTGTGAAAAAGATTTATATTAGTGATGTACACCTTTGGCGGTTTTAAATCTAGATCTGCATACACCCCGGGAATGGCAGAAATACCGTGCAGGCCGCCAAATAAAAGAGTCCCATCAAAGTCACGAAAATGGCCTGAATTAAACTCCCAGCCTCCTATACCATCATAGGGGGTAAGAACAAATATCTCATAACTGACCGGGTCTATAATTGATATTCCAGTGTGAGTAGCAGCCCAGATTCGGCCGTCATACCCTTCCAGTATTCCTGTTACAATGTTATTTGCCATTCCATCCAGCTCAGTAAAGCTGCGAAAAGAGTCTTCCTCTTCATTATATAAAGCAATACCACCACCAGCAGTTCCTACCCAGATTCTTCCGCTAGAATCCTCAAATAGAGTTCTAATGGTATTGCATGCAATTTGGTTATAGTCCCCGGGAACTCTATGATAAATCTTGAAATTTTCTTCCCCAGGCAGTAATAAATTCAATCCATTATTTGTGCCTGCCCAGAGCCGCCCTTTAGAATCATATAATAAAGCAAATACAAGATTATCTGACAAGGTATAATTGTGGCTATTTATATAATTGTACTGCCGCAAATCTCCACTCAATTTATTATAACGGTATAGTCCACTTCTATAGGTGCCTATCCAGAGCTCATTTTCACCAGCTTTAGCTAGAGAATAAACAATGGTATCATCAGGTAAAATGTTATAATGAGAAAATCTATCTGTGTTGAGGTGATAGTAAAATAATCCCGCACTTGTACCTAACAAAATTTTATCATTGCCAGCTTCTAAAATAGTAGATATGGAGTTATCAGGCAAAGAATTAGGGTCACTGGGATTGTGTATATATTTTATCATTTTTTGTTCAGCTGGATTATAGCGATTTAATCCGGCGTTATAAACTGCAACCCAGAGATTTTGGCTGCTGTCTCGAATTATTGAATTTATTTTGCCTGCACTCAAGCTGTGAGGATTATTTGCATCATGATAAAATCTTACATAATTTCTTTTTCTTGGATTAACCTTGGCAATACCCCCGCCATTTGTTCCTATCCATAAGATACCCGAGTAGTCTTGATACATGGAATAAACTACTGGATGGGGCAATGATTGATCAACACCTTGGCCAGGAAAATGGTATGTATGACCATCCCTTGTGGTTGCAAACAAACCCCCACCCCATGTGCCAATCCATAAAATTCCGTCACTGGTTTGTAAAAGGGAATAAATCCTGTTGTCTGCATAGGTTTTAGCTGCCATACTGCCTGTTTCTAAATTATATTCAACAACTCCTCCCTCCCATAGCCCCAGGGTAATTACACCTTCTGTAAACTCCTTGATAACCATAACAAAAGGGGATGGAAGTTCAATATCTAACTTTTTTATACTGTCGGTCTCCCTTTCATAGTAAAGGAGTCCTTCATAACTGCCGATTAACAAACGCCCCAGAGAGTCAATTAATAAAGCCCTTACCACATTGCCGGGTATTTCATATCTCTTTATATTCCCGCTTTTAGGGTCTAGCCTGTTTAAACCCTCCATGGTGCCTATCCAGACATTGCCTGAATTATCCGCGGTAATAGCAATTACTACTGAATTTGACAATCCATTGGTTTCAACTGTGTAGTTTACAAAAGAGTTTTCATCTATAAAATATCGAGATAAGCCATTATAGGTCCCAATCCAAAGCTCATTTTGCTTTTCATCATAGTACATGGTTTGAATGAGATTATGGACTAGACCATCATCTTCAAAAGGGTTATTTCTAATTATTTTCATTTGCCTGCCGTTGTAAAAGTTTAAACCACCTTGTGTACCAAACCAGACAAAGCCATAGCGGTCTTGAACAATAGAGGACACAGACAGGTTAGAGAGACCGGAATCCCTGTTAAGGAGTTCAAAAGTAGGGGTGATAGAATCTTGAATTAATGAATTAGCTATACCACCAGAAGCCCCAAAACTTGGATAAGTAAACAGGACTGTAATTATTATAAATATACAGATTTTATTAAACATCTATATCATATACCTCCAGGTTTTGGCTGCTGACTATACTTTGATGCTGATTGCTGAGATAAGCTAATAAATTTTTGTTTAATGATTCTTCATTAGTTGGAAAAATCCTCTTATTTTGTCGAAATATAAATATTTATGTTCTTTTTTGGCGATAAATGAAACATATTCTACAGATTATATCTTTTCAGCTTTCGATAAAGGGTAGCCAGGCCTATGCCCATGTTCATGGCAATCTGTTTCTTGGCTGCTAGTGAAGTGCCTGTTTTCTCCAGGGCTTCCATTAATAACTGCTTTTCACCCATTTGCAGTTTTTCTTTGAAGTCTTCCGGTTCGTACAGAGCAATTTCAACTGGCGTAAAGAGCCAGGGGGGCAAATTTTCATTGGTAATAATACCCTGGTTTGGAGTAAAATTAATAGCATATTCCATGGCGTTTTCCAGTTCTCTTACATTGCCAGGCCAGGGGTAGTTGACCAGAACGTTCAAGGCTTCCTGGGTGATGCCCTGAATATTCTTTTTTAAAATCAAGGAATATTTTTCACACATATAGTCAATGAGCAGGGGAATATCGCTGACACGCTGCCGCAAGGGAGGAATCACCAGAGGAATCACATTTAGACGATAATACAAGTCCTCGCGGAACAGCTTTTTTGCAATTTGCTCCTTGAGGTTTTGATGGGTGGCTGCAATAATCCTTACATCAACAGCAATTCTTTTTGTTCCCCCTACCTTTTGGATTGTTTTTTCCTGCAGGACACGTAAAATCTTAACCTGGAGATGGAGGGGCATGTCACCAATTTCATCTAAAAAAATGGTTCCTCCTTCAGCCAATTCAATCAAACCTGGCTTGCCTTCATGCTTTGCCCCTGTAAAGGCTCCCTTCTCATATCCAAAAAGCTCACTTTCCAGCAAAGAATCTGGAATAGCGCTGCAATTAATAACCACAAAGGGTTCTTTTGCCCGCAGGCTGGAATTATGAATAGCCCGGGCAAAGAGTTCCTTGCCGGTTCCACTTTCCCCGGTGATAAGTATGGTGGAGCTGCTCTGGGCCACATTCAGGGCCATTTCCTTGGCCTCTTTGATAATCTGGCTGCTGCCAATGATGTGGTCAAAGGCAGCGTCCTGTTCCCTTTTGGTAAGCCGATAGGCTACACGATAAATACTTTCTTCTGGAGAAAAAGACTCCACTGCGCCCACAATGGCATCTGCTTCTTTTATCAGGATGGCATTGGAAATTAAACTAATGCTTTCTTCCAGGGTATTGGTGCCTTCTATTTTTTCCTCATAAAAAGAATTGGAATGGGACAAGGCTTTATTAAGGAGACTATTTGGCACTACATGGGATACGTGCTTTCCTATGGCTTCATGCTTTGAAATTCCATAGTTTTTTGCAGCAGTTTCATTAAAGCAGGTAATAATACCCTTTTCGTCACAGGATATGATGCCCTCGTATACTGCATTAATTATTGTTTCAAGGGATTTGTTGGTCCTGCGCAGCTCCTCCATAATCATAAGTTCCTGAAGCTTTGCTGCCAATAAATCAGCCATTTTTCCTGTAAAATCAAGGAAGGTATTTTGATTGTTAATGAGAATTTCCCTTTGAATTTCATTAAACCCTACCAGGCTGATAACCCCGTGGCATTTATCTTTTAAGGTAATGGGATAATAAATGCCTCCCAGGTAATAGCAATCATCCTTGTCAGAACAGGGGGCACACATTTTGTGCTGCCCGGGTCTTGTTAGTACGAAGGGATGCTTGCTTTCCAGGACATAGCGGTTAATGTGGGAATCGGACAGCCTTTGATGCATCAAAAGTCCGCGGATTCTTCCAGTGGCGCCTAATACAACATAATCCTCGTCTACAATTTCTGTTTCTACCTTAAGGGCTGCAGATATCACCTCTGCTATACTCTGCACATCCCTTTGAATTTTAGAAAGATAACCCACATCCATGGCCTCCTCATCAAAACTAGTTGCATTATCCATAATGATAATTTCTTCTCATTTATTAGAAATACCTTTTTTAAATTTTATTTTTATTTTAAAAACTTTAAATTTGAAATTAGTTGTTTTCCTTGGTATTGGAAGAAAAGTGACGTGCTGTAATCATTTATAAAAACTTTGGAAACTTGGCATGGTGCTTGCAAATAACTTAAAATAAAAGACTTTTACCAAGTAAAAAGAGGATGATAATGTATGATAAATGCTGTTAGATGGAAGTCAACAATGGAAATCTTGACTCCTGAAGAGATTAATGCTATTCACGAGGCTAGTCTCCATATCCTTGAAACCACGGGCATTGTAATGCCCCTTGCTGATGCTAAATACGACTACCTTGTGGAATTAGGATGTAAAGTAAATCGAGAGAAAAAGAGGGTCTTTTTTTCACCCAATGTAATTGAAGATGCTTTAAAAAAAGCTCCATCTAGTTATGCATTATTTGCCAGAAACCCGGAAAATGATTTGTTCCTTGACGGTGCCCATGGCTATTTAACCCTGGATGGATGCGGAAACCAGGTTATAGATATTGACACAGGTGAGGTTCGGGCATCTTCAAAGGAAAGCCTTGGCCAGGCTATCAAGCTGGCTGACTTTTTGCCCCAAATTGCTTTTCTGTGGCCATGCGTAAGTGCCCAGGACTGCAATCCAAGGCTTCAGCCCCTCCATGAACTCCATGCCATGCTGCTAAACTCTAGCAAACATATTCAAGCCATGACGGCGGTGGACCCTCTTAATGCTCAAGGAACGATAGATATTGCTGCTGCTGTTGTGGGGGGCAGGGAAAATTTAAAGAAAAGACCTATTATTTCAAATTTCCAATGCAGCATCAGCCCCCTTTCCTATGACGGTCATGGCCTGGAGGCAGCTGCTATCTTTGCTGAGGCCGGGGTGCCAACAGGCTTTATGATCATGCCCATTGGCTGCTCTACTGCACCGGCCACCCTGGCAGGTGAGATAGCCCTTGGTAATGCTGAGATTATTGCTGGAATGGCCTTCCTGCAGATTTTTTATCCCGGCACACCCACTTTTTATGGGTCTTGTGCAACCATGATGGAATTAAAAAGGGGAGGGGTTACCTGTGGCGGTCCAGAGGACTTTATACTTCAAGGGGCAGGCGCCCAAATGGCTCATTTCTACAAGGTCCCGGCAAATATAGGCACCTTTGCCACTGGAGCCAAGGCTAGTGACTGGCATGCTGGAGTGGAAAATTCCATTTCTGGAGCGGTAAGCATGTTTTCCAAATCTGACATGATGTGCGGGGCAGGTCTAATTAATGGAGCTAGAATTTTCTCCTTTGAGCAGTGCGTCATGGATTGTGAAATCTATGAGGTTTTACGCAGGGTTGCCCAGGGATGTGATATTAACCCTGAAACCCTGGCATTAGAAGTAATTCATAAGGTGGGGCCTCAAAACCATTATATGGTAGAAGAGCATACCTTAAAGCACATAAGGGATGTCTGGCAGCCAGCAGTAATGGACCGCAGCCTTTATGATGAATGGGCAGCTAGAGGCAAGCCTTCCCCAGACCAGATTGCCAGGGACAGGGCAAAAGAGGTCCTGGCGCAACACCAGCCCATGGAGCTGCAAAATGCGCAAAGTGTTAAAGAAATAATAGCTGAGTATGAAAAAAAGTATCCCATAAGCTGAAAACACCAATTCAACAAAAAAACAAGGAAATGAGGGGGGATAAGATGGCTGACAAAATTTTTACCAGAATGGGAGATGGCTCTGGTATATATATGAGCCCCGAGGACATCCAATATGATCTGCAAAAGGGAACCCGTGATGCAGCTGAGCGTGGGAAGATTCCCGAGCTGACCAGGGAAGAATTAGACTATCTGTTTGAAATAATTGCTTCTCCTGTTAATGTTACAGGTGTTATCAGGGGCAAGGAGGTAGTTACCTCATCTGACTCAGGTGCCTTTAAAATTACTTACCAGGCTGGCATTTCAATGGACAGGGCCACGGCTATCCAGGTTCATGAAAAGGTTCTTGCTGCCGATTCTTTGGATCTGGGAAACATAGATTACAGCTACAAGGCAGTAAAGGCTATTCTCCATGATGAAGCAAAGGTAATGGAAAATGTCCAGTTAAATACTATTATGCCCGTTTTGTATGGTGCCATGCCCAATTTAGGATTATACACCAAGCCAGACGGACCTGTAGACAACTGGTCAGAGCTGCTGCCCCTGGCCAAGATAGATGAAGCCAGGGCTGCCCAGGAGGAGGCAGTTGAAATTGCAGTGAAAGACATGCTTTACATTGCAGATGGCATGTATGCGGCAGGGGCTGACGGAATGAATTTCGATACCTGCGGTGCATCAGGTGATGCTGATGTTCTAGCAGCTTTAAAGGCAATAGAAATCATCAAGAAAAAATACCCAGATTTTGGGATAGAAATGGGCATGGCTGGAGAATTTATCCTGGGTATGCATGGGCAGCTTGAGTACCAGGGAACCCGCCTGGCCGGTTTATACCCTCACAAGCAGGTAGAGCTGGCAGAAAAGGCAGGGGTCAGTATTTTTGGCCCTGTGGTAAATACCAACTGCAACCAGTCTTTCCCCTGGAATATTGCCAGGGCAGTAACCTTTGTAAAGGCCTGTTCCGAAGCGGCAAATATTCCTGTTCATGCCAATGTGGGGATGGGTGTAGGTGGTACACCCATGTCGCCGGTTCCCCCAATTGATGCGGTATCCCGGGCTGTAAAGGCCATGGTGGAAATTGGAAGGATTGATGGCTTGTAGGTAGGCTCGGGGGATCCCTTTGGAAATGAAGCTACTCAAGAGGTAGCCGTTGGCATGGGCGGAATTCGTACTGCCGGAGATCTGGTTTTACGGATGCAGCTGGCCAGGGGCATGAGGATTGATGAAGCAAAAAGCTATGTGGCAGAAAAATTAGGAGTAGCGCCACTAGAATTGAGTGACTGTCTGGTTATGAGAGAAACACGTGAGGCATTGGATATAGGATATTCCATGCCAGGCCCGGGAGCAGCCAAGGGTCTTGAGGCCAAGATCCGTATTGCTAATGTGCTTGGTATTAAGATTAATTCAGTAGAGCAGTTTAAAAGAAAAACTGGTTTAAGATAAAGTGAAATTCTAGTATCAGTATTTTCCCACTAAATTTTAAAAAGGGTGAGGACATGAAAAGAAACTTGTTTGCGGGAAGAAATTCCTTTATTGGCTGCGGCTTGATGCTTTTCAGTCATGAGGATTTGGAAATGATTCATGATGCCACATTAGAAGTTCTAGAGTATGCCGGCTTATATGTCCAGAGCAATGATGCCATGGATATATATGAAGGTGGAGGATGTATTGTTGACAGGAAAAACAAGATAGTTAAAATCCCAGCCCATGTTGTGGAGGATGCCATTGTCTCTGCTCCCAAGAAGGTATTCCTGGCTGGACGAAATCCCAAGCACGATATTGTTTTGGAAAGTGGTAGAGTTAACTTCTGCCCCTTTGGGGAAGGCATCATGGTTATAGATCCCTATACTGGGGAGTATCGAAAATCTACCAAAGAGGACAAGGGCAATGTGGCTAGGCTAGTAGATGCCCTGGATCAATATGATATGCTGGAGAATACTGTTGCTCCCAGGGATGTACATCCAGAAATGGAAAGCCTCCATAACTATGAAGTTACCGTGGCAAATACTACAAAGCATGTACCCCAGCCCTGTCATGATAAACGTTCAGCACAGCTGCTGATAGAAATGGCGGCAGCTGTAGCTGGAGGCAAAGAAAAGCTCAAGGACAGGCCAATAGTTTCCGGGTGCACCTGTCCCCAGAGTCCCTTGACAATTTCCGAAGGTTGTGCTGACCCTATTATTGAATATGCAAGGGCCAATTTACCGCAAAACATTTTATCAATGGCCCTGGCAGGTGCTACTTCCCCTGTGACTCTAGCAGGAACCCTGGTAACCCATAATGCTGAAGTGCTGGGAGGCATTGTCCTGGCCCAGCTAACAAGAAAGGGAGCACCTGTAATGTATGGCAGTTCCACCTCCATGATTGACTTGAAGCTAAGTACAGCCACTGTGGGATGTCCAGAGCTTGGACTCATAAGTGCGGCTGTGGCCAAGCTGGCCCAGTTTTATCTGCTGCCCAGCTATGTGGCCGGTTCCTAGGGTGACAGCAAACTTTCCGATGCACAATCCGGTCATGAAAAAACCTTGACAACCCTTTTGCCGGCATTGGCAGGGGCCAATATGATTTACGGCGGGGGTATGTTGGAGATGGGCATTACCATGAGCTTTGGCCAACTAGTCATGGATAATGAGATTATTGCCATGACCAGAAAGGTACTAGAGGGAATTCCGGTAAATGACGAGACCCTGGCGGTGGATGTGATCAAGAGTGTAGGTGCACGTGGGCACTTCCTTTCCGAGGAACATACTGTAAAGCATATGAGAAAGCTATCTGAAACCAGGCTCATGGACCGCAGGATGCGCCAGTTCTGGGTTGAGCGGGGTGCAAAGGACCTAGCCACCACCTGTGATGAAAAGGCAAGGGAGATACTAGAAACCCACAAGCCAGAGCCGTTACCTGAACACGTCCATAAAAAGCTCCTGGAAATTATTCAAGAAAGAGAAGAAGAATTGGGAATATAAAGAGCCATATGGCTCTTTTTCTTACACTATCAGACACCCATGCCGCTTCGCGGCACCACTGATGGCATAAAATATTTGTCCATGTTTATCCCCGGCAGTCGCTCAGTCACCATATCAGAGTTTCGGGTGTCTACAAGCCGAAGATGTTTGCCGAGGGGCTCATAATTTTTATGCATTTATCCACCTCCTGAGAAATTTTTTACTATATATTTCTTAATTACTTCCTTGCTATCATTTCTATTTCTACTAAAGCATCTAGAGATAAAGAAGCTACACCTGTCCCTGCATTGCAAGTTTTTAGATACACAACAAACCTCCCTTTGAAAATTTTATTAAAAGCACAGGTAACAGCCATGTGGGCCTAATACTAATTATATTATTGGCAATAATATAATTAAAGTTAATTACACCCGGAGGTTGGATGCTTGAATCAGCAGCAAATTATAAATAGATTAAACTGGTTCTATTGATTAATTAGATGAATTATATCATCAAACTTTTCCTGGTATATGATATTCAATAAATGACCCTGACCTCTTATATTTGCTTGATTATACCAGATTGAAATGTGTTATAATAATTATATAGATTTACTTAATATCAATTCTTCCTATTAATGAGGTGATTTCAAATGAGTATAAAAGTCACAGTCGTTGTACAGAAAGAAGAAAATTGGTATATTGCTAAATGTATAGAAAATAGTGTTGCGTCTCAGGGTAATACAATTGAAGAATCTATAGATAACTTAAGGGAAGCATTAGAGCTATACTATGAAGATGCACCTCCTGAGGTTGTAAATACCCCTACTTTTATTACAACTATGGAGCTTGCGCTGTAATGGGTTCCAAATATCCTGTTCTTACACCACATCAAATTATTAAAGTGCTGACCAAACTTGGTTTTGAAAAAGTTTCACAAAAAGGCAGCCATGTAAAATTCAAAAAGTTAGGTAATCAAACCAGAATTGTAATTATACCTATGCATGATGAAGTAGCAAAAGGCACTTTAAAAAGTATTCTGGAACAAGCAGGTATAGACCTTGAAGAATTTTTAAAATATCTACCTAATTCTTTCCCAGGCTGAAACAGAATGAAGAGTGCTAATATCAATATTTTGTGTATATCTATATGTAGCCCAACTGATCCTGAAAAACTAGGATACCCAACTCAAAAACCAGTATCTCTCTTAAAGCGCATAATTGAATCAAGTAGCGCTGAAGGAGATTTGGTGTTAGATCCTTTTTGTGGTTGCGGTACAACTGTTGCAGCATCAGAACAATTAAACCGTAAATGGATTGGTATTGATATAACACATCTAGCAATAAATCTTATGGCTAGTAGACTTAAGCAATTCTTTGGGGACCGACATACCCCCTATGAAGTATTCGGTGATCCTAAAGACATACATAGTGCCGTGGCTTTAGCTAAAGCCGATAGATATCAATTCCAATGGTGGGCTCTAACTAAGTATACGCAAGGTCAGCTAATGAGAAAAAGAAAGGGACAGACAAAGGAATAGATGGATATATTTATTTTTGTGACGATTCCTCTGGAAAAGCAAAGAAGATTATTGTCCAGGTAAAAAGTGGACACGTAAATGTCTCCCATGTTCGCGATTTACTTGGAGTAATTGAAAGCGCATGCGCTGACATAGGCGTCTTATTGACCTTAAAAACTCCTACAAAACCAATGTTAGATTTTGCATATGCAGCAGGCTATTATAACTCGCAATATGGACATTTTCCAAAAATTCAGATACTAACAATAGCAGAATTATTAGACGGTTAAAAAATAAAGTTTCCTAATATATTACCGAGTTTTTCTTAGAATTTTATAACCTAAAACTCACAATATCAAATATGTATTGTAGACGGTTCAGTACATCACAAGATTCATAATGTTCGATTCCGTTAATGTTATATGCTTTTGTACCCTCACTCGGTGCTATTATGCTCCGGGGTTTTTATTTGCTTGCAAGCCCACACGAGCCAGCCATATTTTAAACGGCTCGGCTTTTTTGCTTGGGATTGACTGAATAAGCCTCAAAAGCTGTTCGGTGTCGGCGACATCGGTCAAGCGCATTTTTCCATCAGCCGCTTTCATTTTCAAAGCGTTACAATTTGTAACGGTTTCATTTCCTTCATCAAGTAAGCGTTTTTTTAATACGCGCCAGTATGTTTGCGGGTTTTCGCTGTCTGTCAGAACGGCAACAACGTCAACAATCGAAAAATACCATTTTTCATCGTCCACTTTGCCCGGTTTTCTTTATTAAAATAATCTGCAATTTTTCTGAATATATGGTAAAATGAATGAGAAAAATGATAATCATTTCTCAAAATGAGAAAAGCCAAGGGGAGGATTTAGTGTGGGCCTTGATAGCAAGTATTTATCAAAAGCACTAGAGCTTAGCAGTGAAGGAATACTTATCCTGGATACCAGCACTAACATCCTCTATGGAACTGATAAGGCTAAAGATATTCTTGGGTTAAAGGAAGATTTTCAGACCAGGTCCTTTCTTGAGCTGTTTCCAGATTCCTTTCTGGCTAAAGAAATGGGACAGCAGCTCAAGGGGATTGTGGAGGAAATCCTGCCAATTCCCACCAGGGATAGAAACCTGTTTTGCGTCTGCAGGCTTGAACAGGTAATTGCACAAGGCGAGGTAAAGGTGAACATCCTCTATTTAAAGCAGCAGATGGGTGTTGTAAATGAGACAGGCAAAAAATCCTATCATGCTCTTTACACCTTTAATGACATTATAGGTCCAGGGGAAAAGCTTGAACAGTTAAAGAAGAAAGGAAAGGCCTTTGCCCTGGGGGATTCAACTATTTTAATTCAAGGGGAGACAGGTACAGGCAAGGAGTTATTTGCCCAGGCCCTGCATGCAGCTAGTCCAAGAAAGGATAAACCTTTCATGCCGGTGAACTGTGCTGCTATTCCGGAAAATCTTTTGGAAAGTGAGCTCTTTGGATATGAAGAGGGTTCCTTTACAGGTGCGGTCAAGGGAGGAAAGCCAGGAAGGTTTGAGATAGCTTCAGGGGGTACGGTATTTCTTGATGAAATTGGTGACATGCCCATGTTTTTACAGGCCAAGCTCTTGCGGGTGCTGCAGGAGAAAAAGATAGAAAGGGTGGGAGGAACCAGGCAGATACCAGTAGATGTGCGTATTATTGCTGCCACCCACAAGGACCTGCGCAGGCTGGTGGCTGATAACAAATTCAGGGATGACTTGTATTACCGTCTCAATGTACTGCCCTTGTATATTCCGCCTTTACGGGAGAGGAAGGAAGATATATACGCACTCCTGGAGTATTTCTT
The DNA here is from genome assembly GCF_000620305.1 of Desulfitibacter alkalitolerans DSM 16504. Classification (NCBI taxonomy): domain Bacteria; kingdom Bacillati; phylum Bacillota; class Clostridia; order Neomoorellales; family Desulfitibacteraceae; genus Desulfitibacter; species Desulfitibacter alkalitolerans. The sequence goes on from NZ_JHVU01000018.1 coordinate 91,594, forward strand.
AAAAAAGCATACTGTCCTTGCAGGCAAACCCAGCAAAAGGTTTTCGGCCAAGGTGCTAAATCAATTTTTCAAACACTCCTGGCCTGGAAATGTACGGGAACTTGAAAACGTTATAGAGTATATGGTTAACCTGCCTGAACAAAGTGCCATGTTTGACATGGACAGCCTGCCTCCCTATCTCCTTGGAAGCCTTGAGCAAAAAAACTTGCCTGGAGAAGGCATCTGCCAGGCATATGAGCCAGACCAGGATGCAGCTTTATTAAAGGTTAAGGATATGGAAAGCAATCAAATTATTGCAGCCCTTGAAAAATACGGCCACTGCACAAGGGGAAAAAGAGAAGCTGCAAAAGCCCTGGGAATTAGTGTTGCCACCCTTTATAGGAAATTGAAAAAGATTTAATATGAGGCTTTTTAAATTTCTCATATTGAGAAAAACCGCGAGAAAAATTTAGTAATTTATCAACTTTCCTGCGGTTTTTTATTTATTTTCAGAACTTTTAGAGTATGGCAAAGTTTTTGCAAATGTATTAATTAACCGCGAGAGGAGATAGATATGTATATTAATCATAAAGACATAGAAGATTTGGCCCTTGGGGCCACGGTGTTAGGAGCTGGGGGAGGAGGAGATCCTTACATAACCAGGCTTCTTGCCCAGAAAATAATCCAAAAATTCGGACCAGTCCAGCTGCTGCAGCCTTTTATGGTGCCTGATGAGGCCTTGATAATACCTACTGCCTTCATGGGGGCCACTACGGTTCTCCAGGAAAAGCTATTAAATGGCAAAGAGGCCTATGGTGCATTAAAAATGCTGGAAAATTATTTGCGGAGCAAGGCCTTTGCTACCATGCCGGCAGAGGCAGGGGGTTTAAATGCCATAATTCCCTTTATGGTTGCTGCCAGGGCAGGCATTCCTGTAATAGATAGTGATGGAATGGGAAGAGCCCTGCCCGAACACCAGATGAGCAGTTTCCATGTATACGGCATTAGTGGTTCGCCAATGGTCATTAATACTGAACAGGATGATTATATTTTACTGAAGGTAAAAGATAACTACAGACTAGCGGAAATTGCCAGGAGCCTTCTTGCCTCTACAGGCGGCATAGGCAATATGGCTGGTTATGTGATGACAGGGGAGCAGATGAAGGAAACCGCCATTACTGGAACTGTTTCCTTTGGACTAAAGCTTGGCACAGCTATACGTAAGGCAATACAGGAAAAGGGTGATACCTTTGAGGCTATTTCCCAGGTTACAAGCAATTCCACCTATGGCAGGGCCATTAAACTCTTTCAGGGTAAAATTACTGATATTGAACGGAGATTAAACAACAGCTACCTGCGGGGAAGGGCAGTTATCCGGGGGATTAAGGATTTTTCTGGCAGTGAATGTATAATAGAATTTCAAAATGAAAACATTATTGCCCTGGTAGATAATGAAACTGCTGCCCTGGTGCCGGACATTATTACCTATCTTGATGCAGAAACAGGTTTTCCCCTTTCCATTGAGCAGCTGAAGTATGGCTACAGGGTAACTGTAATTGGTATTCCTACCCCCGAAATAATGAGGACAGAAAGTGCACTGCAGGTATGGGGGCCTCGGAAGTTTGGCTATGACATTGATTATATCCCATTAGAGGTCCTGGAAAAATTCAGGGCTATCCAAAGAGCAAACAAAGGCTTTCTGGAAAAGGGAGGTGCACAGGGATGACAATAAGGTTAGCAGTTGATGTGGGAGGCACCCATACAGATGCTGTAATCCTTGATTTTACCAGGGGTAGAGGCAGTTTGCTGGGGTCTGTTAAGGTCCCTACCTCGCCTGATGTGGAAACCGGCATAGTACAATCCATGGAGGCAGTTCTTGAGGCAAGCACCATAAGCTCTGAGCAGATTAATTACGTTATGATTGGGACTACCCAGAGCAGAAACGCTATTTTACAGAGGAAAGGTCTGGCTAGGATAGGTCTTATCCGCATTGGCAGTCCGTCTGTTTCAGAAATAGAGCCCTTTTTTACCTGGGCAGAAGATTTAAGGGAGGCCATAGGAAACAACTGGTTCCTGGTTGACGGGGGTTATGAATTTGATGGACGGCCCATTTCCCAGATAAATGAGGAACAGGTCCGCAAGGTCTTGCTGGAAATTAAGCGGCAGAGGTTGGAAGCAATAGCAGTCTGTGGTGTATTTTCTCCAGTATGTGCCCAACAGGAGCTGGAGATTGGCAGGCTGGCTGAAGAAGTCCTAGGCCGTGATTTTCCCATTACCTTGTCCCACCAGGTTGGCAGCATAGGACTTCTGGAAAGGGAAAATTCAGCTGCCTTAAATGCAGCCCTTGCCATGGTAGCCAAAAATATAGCTGAAGGCTTGGAAAAGGCATTGAGGTTGAGGAATATTAAGGCACCTACCTACTTCAGTCAGAATGACGGCACTTTAATGTCCATTGAATATGCAAAAAAGTATTCCATATTAACAATCTGTTCTGGTCCCAGCAATAGTATTAGAGGTGCAGCATTTTTGAGCGGTTTAAAGGATTGTATTGTCATTGATGTGGGCGGAACCTCAACGGACATAGGGATTTTGCAGAATGGATACCCCAGGGAGTCATACATGTCAGTGGTCCTGGGAGAGGTTGAGACCAATTTCAGGATGCCTGATTTAATATCCCTGGGCCTTGGCGGCGGCAGTATTGTTAAATTGGGCCATGGGGAGCTTGAAATCGGCCCTGAAAGTGTGGGATACAACATCATCACCCAGGGTAAGACCTGGGGAGGGGACACCTTGACTTTAACTGATGCAGCCATAGCTGCAAATATACTTGATATGAACAAGATACATCCTGGGGGCAGGCCCGTGCCTGTACAGGAAGGCGTGATCAGGCAGGTATTTGCAAAAGTAAATTCAATTATTGAAGGTGCCATTGACAAGATTAAAACTAGTCATGACCCACTCCCTGTAATACTGGTTGGCGGGGGAAGTCTAATGGTCAACAGTACCCTCAAAGGTGCCTCTGAAGTCATCAGACCAAAAAACTATGAATTTGCCAATGCCATTGGTGCAGCAATAGCCAAGGTGGGCGGTGAGGTTGATAAAATCTGGTCCCTGAGGTCAAAAACCAGAGAACAGGTCATGAGGGAAGCAAAAGGTCAGGCTATAGCCGAAGCTGTAAGGGCCGGGGCAGACAGCAGGACTGTTGAAATCCTTGACGTTGAGGAATTCCCTGTAGCCTATCTGCCTGTAGACGCTGTACGTTTAAAGATCAAGGCAGCCGGTGAACTCCCATCTGAGGGCAGCCCTGAACTGGCAAGCAGGCAGTATGTATAAAGCAAGCAGCATAAAATAGGAACAAAAATTAAAAGGGATTTATCAGAAAGGTGTTGACTCTTGTATGAAACGGTTCATATCTGAAAAGGCCATGAACTTATCCCAATCAGAGATTAGAAAAATGTTCAATATTGCAGCTGCCATGGAGGATGTAATAAGTCTTGGTATTGGTGAGCCTGACTTCGATACACCTCCCCATGTAACTGAGGCAGCTTTTAAGGCTGCCAGGGAGGGAGCTACCCATTATACTGCCAACGCTGGCTACCTCCATGTTAGGACAGCCATAGCTGAAGTAGCTGAAAGAGATTATGGCATCAAATGTGAGCCTGACAAGGAAGTGGTTATTACTGCAGGAGCCATGGGCGCCCTGTATCTGGGAATGGCAGCAACCCTTAATCCTGGTGATGAGGTGCTTGTGCAGGATCCCGCCTGGCCCAACCATTTTTCTCAAATAAGATTGGTCGGGGCTGTTCCAGTACCTGTTGAAGTAAAAGAGGAAAATGGCTTTCGACTGCAGGCAGCAGACCTGGAAAAGCATATTAGTTCTAAGACCAGGGCCATTTTAATTAATACACCTAACAATCCTACAGGTGGGGTAATGACCAGGGAGGAGCTGCAGGCTGTTGCTCAAGTGATAAAGAAGTATGACCTCCTTGTTTATTCAGATGAGGTCTATGACAGGTTAGTTTTTGGGGATACAGAACATGTTTCCCTGGCATCCCTGCCGGGAATGGCCGAGCGGGTTATTACCATAAATAGCTTTTCAAAAACCTATGCCATGACTGGATGGCGGGTAGGTTATGCCATTGCCAATGAAGACATCATAAGCAGCATGGTAAGATTACAGGAAAATGTAGTAGCCTGCGTGAGCTCCATGGGCCAGCATGCAGCCCTGGCTGCAGCAACAGGGCCTCAAGATTTTGTCCACATGGCAAGGGAGTCTTATGCAAAGCGTACCAGGCTTATCCTTGATGCCATCAGGGAAATTCCCGGAATGTCTTGTGCTGAGCCCCAGGGCACCATTTACCTTTTCCCCAGCATAAAGGATTTAGGAATGAGCTCCGCTGAAGCAGCCCACCTGTTTTTAACCAGGGGCAGGGTAGTGACTATTCCAGGCACTGGCTTTGGCAAGGCTGGAGAAGGTTATTTGAGATTATCCTGTGCAAATTCAGAAGACAAGATTATTGAAGCCATGGAAAGGATTAGAAGGGTGGTTATAGATTTATAAGATGCCAGAAAGAGCAGCGGGTATGATGTCAAGTGGGTAATTGGAAATTTTTCGATGACTGCTGCACAAGGGGAGGGTTTAGCAATGATCAAAGTGTTGGGAATCAACGGTAGTCCTAGAAAGGGCAACAGTTTGTTTTTACTGGAAAAAGCAATGGACGAGGCTGCACAGGTTGATACAGGGGTAGAGACCAGCATTTACTCCTTTACGGGCAAGAGAATGGCTGGCTGTATTTCCTGCTTCAAATGTGGTGACAAGCAGGGGGAATGTATAATTAGGGATGATTTCCAGGAACTAAGGGAAATGTGGATTGAAGCAGATGTGGTTATTTATTCTGTTCCAGTTTATCATATGGGGATGCCTGCCCAGGTAAAAGCATTTATCGACAGGTTGGGCAACAGCACCTTCGGCAGGTACCAGCACCTTTTTACAGAGGAGGCCAAGCTGCCCAAGAGTCTCAAAGTAATTGGAGCCATTGCCCAGGGAGCTCATATTTTTTCAGGACAGGAGCATACAATCACGGATATAATCAACCATGCTGTTATAATGCAGTGTATTCCCGTGGCAGGAGATATGTGGGAGGCATATATTGGCGTTGGTGGTTGGACGTATAATGATAATTCTAGAAAGGCCCTTCGTGAACGGGAAAGTGAAGCTGACCTTGATCTGCAGGTTGCAATTAGAGCTTCCAGGAACCTGGGACGCAGGGCTGTGGAATTGGGGCTGATTCTGCAGGCTGGTGGCCTGGCAGAACAGGAAAGGTTTAAGGACCAGCCTATCTATAGACCCTTTTTAGAAAGGGTCAAGGGCAACAGGATTTAGATTAGATTTTAAGCAGGATAGTTAAACAAAGGTGGTGTTTGCAGGTGGCAAGCTTAAAGGAAAGGCAGGCCCTGGTAAGTCTGGTTAAAGAAAAGAAGATTGTGGCAATTTTACGCGGTGTAAAGGAAGAACACGTTGAAAACCTGACAGAAGCTCTGCTTAATGGGGGAATAAGTATTTTGGAGGTAACCCTTAATACACCTGGAGCATTGAAAATGATTAAACTTTTACAAGAAAAGTACTCAGATGAACTGGCAGTTGGTGCAGGTACAGTACTTACCATCCAGGGCGTCCAGGATGTAATAGGGGCAGGAGGCCAGTTTATAGTCACACCAAATCTTAATTCAGAACTTGTAAGATTTTGTGATGGAAATCATATTCCAGTTTTTCCCGGAGCCTTTACAGCAAGTGAGGTGGTGGCTGCTCATGAGGCTGGTGCAGATATTGTCAAGGTTTTTCCGGCCATGCCCATGGGCCCCGGTTATATTAAAGCTCTAAAAGGTCCCCTGGACCATATTTCCTTGATGCCCACAGGTGGAGTGGGGCTGGATAACATTGGCGAGTTTCTAAAGGCAGGAGCCTGTTCCTTTGGCATAGGCGGAGAACTGGTTAATAAGAAGCTTATTGAAGAAGGGAACTGGGTAGAGCTAACTGCTCTTGCCAGAGAATATACTTCTATTCTTAAGTAAATAAAGGGCAGCGGTATGATGTTAGCGGCATGATGCCAAATAGGCAATTGGGAATTATTGGCAAGCTGACTGCTTAAAAAAGGGGGAATAAATATTGAAGATTAAGGTGGAACATGAAAAATGTACCGGCTGCAAGGCCTGCATGTTTGCCTGCTCCATGGTAAACCATAGGGTTGGCAGCTACAAATTTTCACGGATAAAGATTGATAAAGACGAAGCAATTGAATTGTCCAGGCCAATAGTTTGTCACCAGTGTGAAGATGCTCCCTGTGCAGAAACCTGTCCTGCTTCGGCTCTAGAAAGAAACCCGGTAACGGGAGCAATAGTCCTTGACGAAGAAAAGTGCAGCAGCTGCCAGCTGTGCATTGGCAGCTGCCCCTTTGAGGCAATTTTTATGAATGATGATACACTTAAGCCCATGAAATGTGAATTGTGCAGTGGGGATCCCCAATGTGTAAAGGTATGTGAGCTGCCTGGAGCCATCCAGTTGGATAATTAAGAGGGAGGAGGAAGATAATGGCTGGAACTATACTCCATGTTGATTTAACTTCCGGGAAGGTTTGGAAAGAAAGTATTAGTGTTGAGGATGCCCGCAAATATATAGGTTCCCGCGGCTTAAATGCCAGGCTGTTGTGGGATTTGACAAGACCGGGAATAGATCCTCTGGGTCCTGAAAACCCCCTGATTTTTGGTCCCGGGAGACTAAATGGAACTAATGCACCTTCTGCAGGGCGTACCACTATTACCTGCAAGAGTCCGGCAACTGGGCTGTATTTAAAGACAAATGTGGGAGGCCACTGGGGTACAGAACTGAAGTTTGCAGGCTATGATCACCTGGTAGTCCATGGTGCAAGTGAAACACCTGTCTATCTCTATATAACTAATGAGAAAGTAGAAATCAGGGATGCCAGTGAGCTGTGGGGCAAGGATGTGCGTCAGACTACAGAACTGCTCAGAAAGAAGCTGGCTAAAAAGCTTGAGGTAGCATGTATAGGTCAGGCCGGGGAAAACCTGGTTAACATGGCCAGCATCATGTGCTCCATCTATAATGCAGCTGCCAGGGGTGGTCCTGGTGCAGTCATGGGGTCCAAAAAGCTAAAGGCTGTAGCAGTATCTGGTGACGGACATATCTCCTTTGCCGACCCTGAAGCCTTTAATGAAGCAGCCATGCAGTGTGTTAAGGGTTTGTATAAAGAATCTGGAATAGCCGGACTCCATGCCTATGGAACCTCTGGGACTGTACTTCCATTAAATGAGCTAAAAGGCTTGCCGGTAGACAATTTCAAAAGAGGTTTTTATGAGGAAGCTGAAAAAATAGGTGGAATTGAGCTGGCTGAAGCCGGTTACTTGAAACGTAAAGTAGGCTGCAACGGCTGTATTATCGGCTGTCACCGCTACAGCGAAGTTGAAAAAGGTCCCTATAAGGGTTCCTTTGCCGGCGGACCTGAATATGAGACTGTAAATGCTGTGGGTGGAGGCTGCGGCATCTGGAACCTGGAACCAATTTTAAAGGCCAATGAGCTCTGCAATATATACGGCATGGACACCATTTCTGTTGGCGGAGTCATACAATGGGCCATGGAGTGCTACGAAAAGGGTGTATTAACCAAAGAGGATACAGGAGGAATGGAGCTTACCTTTGGCAATGAGGAAGCCATGGTCAAACTGGTAGAGCAGATTGCCTTCAGGGAAGGGCTTGGAGATCTGTTATCCATGGGTGTGAAAAAAGCTGCAGAGAAGGCAGGTAAGGATTCCTACAAGTGGGCAGTTGAGATAAAGGGACTGGAGCAGTCAAGGGTGGATACCCGTTCTGCCTTTTCATATGCATTAGCCTTTGCAGTAAATCCCAGGGGAGCAGATCACCTGCATACTGAATGTTTTGCAGAATTTGGTCTAAGTCAGGAATGCCGTGACGTAATTAAAAAAATAACTGGGGATGAAAAATACGCCAATCCCTATCTGCCGGAGAAGCGCGCAGACATAGTACGCTGGCATGAAGACTGTTATGCAGTTACAGATTCCCTTGGTTTCTGTGCCTTTGTTACCACTGCCCTCTATGGGGTTACCCCAGAACTAATGGCAAGGCTGTTTGGTGCCACCCTTGGGACCCATGTCACAGAGGAAGAAATCATGGAAACTGGGCGCAGAATAGTCACTCTAGAAAAAGCTTTTAATGTACGGGAAGGGGCAGACAGGAAGCTGGATACAGCCCCCTGGAGATTAATGAACGAGGCCCTGGTTGACCGGGCTGAGGGCAACAATGTAATTACCAGAGAGATTCTGGACAAGATGCTTGATGAATATTATGACCTGCATGGCTGGGACAGGAAAACCAGCTGGCCCAGGGAGGAAACCCTGGCAAAACTGGGGTTAGACCAGGTGGTCCAGGGGTTAAGGGAAGTAAACCGCCTGCCGGAATAAAAAGTACAGATATCCAAAGGAGGATTAGGAAAATGTCTGATAAGGTTGTAACCTTTGGTGAAATAATGATGAGACTAGCCACCCCTGGCTTTCAGAGGATTGTTCAAGCCAGGGAATTTGAGGTAACTTACTGTGGCGGGGAAGCAAATGTAGCTGCCAGTTTGGCCAATTTTGGAATGGATGCCTATTTCGTATCAAAGGTCCCTGACAGCCCTGTGGGCCAGGCCTGTATTAATTTCTGCCGCCAGTATGGGATAAAAACTGACTACATGCTCAAGGGAGGCAGCCGCCTGGGTCTTTACTACCTGGAAGCAGGGGCATCCCAGAGGGCTTCCAAGGTTATATACGATAGAAAGGGTTCGGCCATTGCCGGGGCTAGCTATGAGGAGTTTCCCTGGGATGAAATATTTAAGGGAGCAGCAGTATTCCATGTGACAGGAATCACTCCAGCTATCAGCGATTCCGCTGCAGATGCTGCTCTAAAGGCAGTGCAGAAGGCCAAGGAAATGGGGCTTACAGTCAGCTGTGACATAAATTTTCGTAAAAAACTATGGTCAAAGGAAAAGGCCAGGGAAGTAATGAGCAATATTTTTAAATATGTTGATATTGCCATTGGCAATGAGGAAGACACTGAGAATGTTTTCGGCATCAAGGCCGGGGTATCCGATGTAACCAGCGGGCAGATAGATGAAGAGGGCTACTGTAATGTGGCCAGGGAGCTAAGGGAAAAGTTTGGTTTAAGCAAGGTGGCAATTACCTTAAGAGAGAGCTTCTCGGCATCTGACAATGGCTGGTCTGCCCTGTTGTATGACGGCAAGAATTTTTGCTTTTCCAAAAAGTATAATATTCACATTGTAGACAGGGTAGGGGGAGGAGACTCCTTTGCCGGTGGATTGATCTATGCCCTGCTGAAAGGCTATGACAGTCAAAAGGCTGTGGATTTCGCAGCAGCAGCATCCTGTTTAAAGCATACCATACCTGGCGACTTTAACCTGATTACCCTGGAGGAAGTTGAAAATCTCTTGTCTGGTGATGGATCAGGAAGGGTGCAGAGGTAATGGCCGCAATTAACCTTAGATATGTGGGCGGAACCAGCAAATTTTTTAAGGATCCCCAGAAGGTATTATCAATAGCAGAAGGCTCAACAGTTAAAGATCTTTTAGAAATAATCTGGGGGGAAAAAGCCCCAGAACCATGCCAGGAAGATTGTGAAATGCCATTTCTAATCATTGTAAATGGTTCCAACATTCATTATCTGAACAAATATGAAACAGTACTAAAGGATGGGGATACAGTATCATTTTTGCCCTTTCTAGCAGGGGGGTAGGAGTGTGGATAAATTGTCTGTAAGTGAGGATTTGCTTGAAGCAGCACAAATTGTCCTTGCAAAGTGCATGGGAGTTTCTCCAGGGGAAAAGGTGCTGATTGTAAATGATGGTTGGGAACCAGATATTGTAAAGGCACTGACTGGGGCTGCCGGGCTTTTAAAGCATGACAGCGTGGTCCTGCAGTTTTCTCCACGCAAAAACCATGGTGAGGAGCCGCCGGAGCTGGCAGCTGAAGTCATGTCCCTGGCTGATGTGATTCTTATGGTTACATCCAAATCCTTATCCCATACCAGGGCCAGAAAGATGGCTGCCCAACGTGGAGCCAGGGCTGCCAGCATGCCAATGATAACACGGGAAATCTTCTTGCGCTCCATTGACCTGGACTATGGTGTCCTGGCTGAAGAAACTAAATTAGTGGCACACGTTCTCACAAAAGCCAGAGAACTAAAAATTACAACGCCCTCAGGAACTAATCTGCAGATGAACGTTGAGAAGAGGAAAGGCCATCTTGATGTGGGCACCATCCTGGCAAGGGGTTCATCAGGAAACCTGCCTGGAGGTGAAGCCTATATAGCTCCAATAGAAGAGGAAACCCAGGGAATTCTGGTTTTTGAGCAATCCCTGGCCGGTTGGGGCAGGCTGGATTCACCCATTGAGATTTGTGTAAATGGGGGCAGGGTAACCAGTATAAAGGGCGGCAGGGAAGCCCAGTGGTTAAAAGAGACACTTGCAGAAAGTGGCCCCGGTGGAGAAATAGTGGCAGAGCTTGGCATTGGCACCAATCCCAGGGCAGTCCTCAGCGGCAACATCCTTGAAGATGAAAAGGTGAAGGGGACTGTACACGCTGCCCTGGGGAGCAATTTTAGCTTTGGCGGAAGAAATGAAGCCAGCCTGCATATAGATGGGATGTTGTTAAAACCAACACTGTTAGCTGATGGAAGGGAAATTATTGTTGATGGAGTTTTAGTAATCCAGGATGGATGGGTAAATGGCATCTAACCATATATGTTATGTCAAACTTTTAAAATCATAGCTACTAGCAAGGGGTGAAAAATCTAAAATGAAAAAAAATATAGACCAAGGAGATTTAGCCCAAAGTGTATTTTTACTGCAGCCCAGCAGACCTATTTTATGCACCACAATTAATACGGATGGTTCTCTACATGTAGCACCCTTTAGCTGGATAAATCCTGTTTCCCATAAGCCTCCAAGGGTTGCTATGGCTTTATTAAATAAACCTAAGAAACAAAATTCCCTGGTAAACATTGAAAGGACAGGAGAATTTGTAGTAAATGTTCCCAGTTTAGAGCTGGCAGAGAAGCTTGTTGAATGCTCTTATTTAATTAAAGAAGGAGAAAATAAATTTAGAAGAGCAGGGTTTAATGTCCTGCCATCAGTTAAAGTTAGTCCTCCTGGAATCCAAGAATGTAAGGCCCATTTAGAGTGTAAAGTGATTAACTCCCTTGATGCAGGAGATCATACCCTTTTAGTGGCTGATATACTTCAAGCTAGTTATGAGGAAGGAGCCTATAGTTCTAACCTGCTTATTAATCTTGAAAGGTTTACACCTGCCATCCATATCTTAAACTATGTTTTGGATAAGTCACAGGTCCACGTTTTTTTAAAACCCTGTGGCAGTCATACCATAGAGGTACCCTATCCAGATAATCAATAGTAGAAGGTTAATGATAAGCAGATTTAAGAAAAGAGATTTGCAGGGAGGTGATATTAAGTAAAAGAAGATCGGGTTTGCTAGTCGTGTGCTTGTAGTAATTTGTTACAATACTTGTTCAGTACATTAATTCATTGGAGGAGGAAAAAGAATGAAAAAGATGAGGAAAAATTTTTTATGGTTAATAGTTGTAATTTCCTTGATAGGGCTGCTGTTAGTTGGTTGTGGAGGAGGGGATAAGCCAAAGGAGGAGCAGCCAAAGGCTGAGGAAAGGGTTTTTAAGGTAGGCATTAATAATTTTGGTCAAGCAAACTTTTTTGCCAGGGTTGGCAGGGAAGCAATGATTGAACAGATTGAGAAAAATGGCGGAGAGGTAATTGCAACTGTTACTGCTGATGTGCCAAGTAGATTAGCAGCAATTGAAAACATGATAGTTCAGGGTGTTGATGCCATTATCATCCAAGAAGGTGATATAACCCAGGTAGCTCCAGCATTAATTGAAGCTAAAGAAAAGGGTATAATTATTGGTTCAATGGATGCAGGTGATGCAGATTTTGTTGACGTGTTTGTTGAATCAGACAACAATCATCTGGGAACAGCAGCAGCCGAAAAGATGGTTGAATTGATAGGCGGCAAGGGGAATATAGTGGAAATATTTAATGATGCTGGTTCCATGATACGCGTCAGAAGAAACGCAATGCATGAAGTGATCAAGGCATACCCTGAGATCAAAATAGTAGCAGGCTTCACTTATGCATGGCCCGATTTCTTCCCAGATGGCAAGGCTAAAATGGAGGCTATTTTACAGGCTCATCCAAACCCTGGAGATATTGCAGCAGTATATGCAACCTTTGATGGCGTGGGACTTGCAGCAGCACAAGCCATCAGGGAAGCTGGGCTGCAGGACCATATAGTAATTGTAGGAATTGATGGAGATCCAGAGGCTTATAAGGAAATGGCATTACCAGACAGCCCCTTTAAGGCAACAATGGCCCAGGATCCTGACACAATTGCTAGAACAGTAGTGGATAATGTATTTGAATTATTAAAGGGCAATGAGATTCCAGAAAGACATATTTATATTCCAGGAATCCTTGTGACTAAAGATAATATTCCCCAGCAGTAAGGTTTTTGTATAAAAGCTTCTGAAGATTTTGGAAAGTACTAATTAATAGAGTAGGCATGGGGTTGAAATATACTTCATGCCTACCAAAAAAAAATATACGGGAGGAAAAATGTCTGCATTAAGTACTCTAGAAAAAAACAACAACATTATTGAAGCAAAAAATGTGGGCAAGGAATTCAACGGAGTCTGGGTTCTTAGGAATATAGATTTTGATTTAAGATTTGGAGAAATCCATTCCTTGGTTGGTGAAAATGGAGCAGGCAAATCTACCTTTATAAAAATATTATCAGGTATTTATTCACCCAGTGAAGGTTCAATTACTGTTGACGGTACACCTGCAGTTTTTAAAAATGTTAAGGAAAGTGAGGCCCATGGTATAAGGACTGTACACCAGGAAATTAACTTGGTGCCCTTTTTTAATGTTTATGAAAATGTCTTTCTAGGGTCAGAAAATAATTCAAAAACCATGGGCTTGCCTTTAGTAGATAAAGGTAAAATGAAAAGGGAAACTATTAAAGTACTAAAAGACCTGGGTATTGAGTTTGACGTAAGTAAACCTGCCCATCTGCTTAATGCCTCAATGGAAAGAATTGTGGAAATTTGTAAGGTGCTTGTTCATAAACCCAAGGTTATTGTGTTTGATGAGCCTACCACTTCTCTGGGAGAAAGTGAGAGACTTAGACTTTTAGAAGTAATAAAGGGATTAAAAAAGAAGGGAATAGGAATCATTTATATTTCCCATAACCTTGAAGAAGTCCTGGCAATATCTGATAGAATAACAGTTTTTAGAGATGGAAGTAAAATTAGCACAATTGACAGAAAAGACGCAACTACTGAAAAAATTATTAAAATGATGCTGGGGAATAAAACCTATAGTGATTATACAAGAAAACAGAGCTACAGGGCTGATGAGGTCTATCTGGAAGTAAATCATCTTTTTACCGATAAACTTCGTGATGTAAGTTTTAAACTTTATAAAGGAGAAATTTTAGGTATTGCAGGTGTTGTTGGTGCTGGTAAAAGTGAAATAGCAAATGCCCTTTTCGGTATTGACAGAATTCATAAAGGATCTATAAAGGTTTATGATAAAGAGTTATCTCCAACCCCTCAGAAGGCAGTTTCCTGTGGAATGGCTTATGTGCCTGAGGAAAGACAGGCTCAAGGTCTTATACTCAATTATTGTGTCATGAAAAACATTACACTCACATATTTAAAGAAATGGTGCAAATGGAGTGTAATAAACAAGCAAGAAGAAAAAAAAATTACAGAACAATATATTGGAACCTTATCAATTAAAACTACTGGCCCCAACCAGCTTATAAAACTGTTAAGTGGAGGTAACCAACAAAAGGTTATTCTAGCAAGATGGCTTGATGGAGATTTTAATATAGGAATATTTGATGAACCAACCAAAGGTATAGATATTAAAGCTAAAGAGGACATTTATCTTATTCTTGATAAACTTGCCCAACAGGGAAAATCTTCTCTTGTACTATCTTCCTATTTACCTGAACTGCTAGGTATCTGTGACAGAATACTGGTAATAAGAGATGGCAGAATTGTTAAGGAGTTTATTTCAAAAGAAGAGAAAATGCAAGAAAAGATAATGGCTGCCATGTTAGGAGGATGATATATTAATGGTTATTCCTTTGATAATTAAAGACAAAAGTAAAATTAAAGAATTCTTCAGAAAATATGGGACTGTACTAGGTGCCCTAATAATTTTTATAGCCTTTTCTTTAACAACAGAAAGATTCCTTACATCAAGCAATATGCTGATGCTCTTAAGACAAATGAGCATGCTGACAATTATTGCCCTGGGGTTTACCTTTGTCATGGGGGCTGGGGGATTTGATATGTCAATTGGCAGCGCTTGTGGTTTGGTTACAATGCTATTTGCCTTAACCTTTTTAGGAACAGGCAGTCTGCTGTTAGGTTTAATGGTAGCCCTTGCCTGCGGCTTATTAATAGGTCTTATTAACGGATTTTTAGCGGCATATATTGGTCTGCCGGACTTTATTGCTACCTTTGCCGTAGGGTCAATAGCTTATGGTATCAAGATGATGCTGACTAAGGGCAATCCCATTTTTTATCCCCAGGATATGCCCGCAATATTTACATTTCTAGGCCAGGGCTTTGTCGGTCCAATACCTTTTCCAGTAATACTAATGTTTTTCTTTTTAGCCCTTGCTATTTTTGTTTTAAACAAAACCTCCCTGGGGAGACGTGTCTATGCCATAGGCGGCAACCCCACTGCAGCACTTTATGCAGGAATTAATATCAAGAAATACAGGTTAATTACCTTTTTAATCTCTGGGCTTAGTGTTGCCATAGCATCCATAATACTAACCTCCAGACTTGGATCTGCCCAGCCCCTGGCTGGTGAAGAATATCTACTAGATGTTATTGCAGTTGTCTTTTTAAGCACCACCATGTTTGGGGAAGGTGAACCAACCCCAAGTGGAACCTTCGTTGGTGCCTTGATAATAAGCATGCTGAACAATGGACTGACAATGTTAAATGTTCAGTACTATTTCCAGTATATTACCAAGGGGTCTGTTGTAATTTTGGCAGTATTGTTAGCTGTTGCCTTTGGACAAAAACTAAGGGTTAAATTCTAAAGTGTTTAATTCTAAAGCATTGAGCTTGGGGGGAAATAAATGGCAGAGTATGTTTTCAAACTAGAAGATATTGAACCGCTCCTGGAAGGACTTGCAATACTTGGTACTGGAGGTGGCGGCAGTCCTGACTGGGGCAGGGCAATTATGAAATCTGACATGGAATCAGGTAGGGTGTACAGGATGGTGGATCCTGAGGATGTGCAGGATGATGCCTTTGTTATTTCCGGGGGGATTATGGGTTCAGTTAAGACCCTGGAGAAGCTGAGTATTGAACAGTTAATGAGCAAATGGGACAAAAGATTTGAACTTCTCATAGCTTTAAAGGCAATGGAAGGATATTTTAACAGGGAGGTTAATTATGTAGTTCCCTTTGAGGTTGGAGGTCTGAATACTCCTGTGATGTTTGCCCTGGCTGCCAGGGCCGGTATTCCTGTAATTAACGGTGACGGGCTGGGAAGGTGTGCCCCGGAAACTCAAATGACCAGCTTTATAGGCCATGGTATTTCCTTGACGCCCATGCCCCTGGCCGACCACGTGGGAAATACCATAATTGTTACCAAAAGTATAAACAGCACCTTCCCCGATGAGGTTGGCAGATATATGGTAACTAATGGCGGTGGTTTAGGAGGCAACTCCCATTATCCCATGTCCGGGGTGCAGCTTAAAAAATCTGTAATTCCTAGAAGTATTAGCTTGGCCCTGGACATTGGAAAAGAAGTGATTAATGCAAGAAACACTGGAGGAGATACTGTTGAGGCCTTCAGGAGTTATATGGGCGGAATAAACCTGTTTAAGGGTAAAGTTGCCACTGTACAGGGAGAAGACAAGGGTGGATTTTATCGTACAGTAGTTAAAATGGTCGGAACAGATGGCTTTGCCGGTGGGGAAGCCAGGTTGATAGTCAAGAATGAAAGCATGGCCTTGTGGGTAGATGATAAGGTCAGGGCTATTTTCCCCGATTTAATCTGTATGCTGGAGGAAGACGGCAGGGGAATTATGAGCATTGATATTTCAGAGGGAAAAGTATTGAATTTAATTGGCCTGCCCTGCCACGAAAGGCTAAGGGCAAGTGCATTATCATCTGTTGGCAGAGAAGCCTTTGGTTCAGCAAGATATGGTTGTCCAGATTTGGAGTATCAACCCATTGAAGAATTGAACAAGTAAGGTTACATTAAAAGGAGGCCCAAGGTAAATGGAAGTATTTAAAATGTTGGAGGCTAGTGATTATGAGCAGGTTATATTGTGTCAGGATAAGGTTTCCGGATTAAAGGCAATTATTGCTATCCATGATACTACATTAGGACCGGCCCTTGGCGGAACACGTATGTGGACCTATGAAACAGATGAAGCTGCAATTGTTGATGCCATGAGACTAGCCAGGGGCATGACTTACAAGGCTGCTGTAGCTGGTTTAAATCTTGGTGGAGGAAAAGCCGTAATAATCGGGGACCCCCAAAGAGACAAGAGTGAAGGGCTGTTCCGTGCCTTTGGCAGGTATATACAGGGCTTAAATGGTCGCTATATTACAGCCGAGGATGTGGGTACTACTGTACAAGACATGGATTATATAAAAATGGAGACCAGGTTCGTCACTGGTGCATCCGGGGGCAGTGGTGATCCTTCTCCCTACACAGCTCTAGGAGTTTGGTATGGCATGAAAGCCATGGCCAAAGAAGTCTTTGGAAATGATTCTCTAGCAGGCAGGACCATTGCTGTCCAGGGTTTAGGAAATGTTGGCTATTACCTCTGCCAGCATATTGTCAAAGAAGGGGGTAACCTGATTGTTACAGATATTTTCCCAGGCAAGATTGACCAGGCAGTTAGGGAGTTTAATGCAAGGGCTGTGGAACCAGAAGAAATCTTCTCGGTGGATTGTGATATTTTTGCCCCTTGTGCTCTGGGTGCGGTGATCAATGACGTTACCTTGCCCCAGTTAAAGAGCAGCATAATAGCAGGCGGAGCCAATAATGTCCTGCAGGAAGAACATCATGGAGAAATGCTTTATGAGAAAGGCATTCTCTATGCACCTGACTTTGTTATTAATGCTGGCGGTCTCATAAATGTATCAGATGAGTTATATACCTATAACCGTGAGAGGGTATTAAAGGGAGTAGAAAAGATTTATGATAATATAGAACAGGTGCTGTCCATTGCTAAAGAATACAAAATCACAACCTGCAAGGCAGCCAACAGGCTGGCAGAGGACAGGATAGCAAAACTGCGTCACGTAAACAGTATATATCTAGGATAAACTATAATAATTCAAAAAAGCTTTTAACCTCCAAACAGCTCCTATCGAGCTGTTTATTTTTTTTACCAACCTCTCTAAATTTCTCATCCCATTATTATTCAACCGGAAAAAGCAAATGGCATATCCCAGAAATAGGTATATTTTCCTACAATAATCATGACTCTTTTCCAATTTACACCATAACAAATATAAACAATAATGGGTACAAATATTGAAAATGATATATTATTAAAAAAATAGGAGGTAATGGAAATGAAGAAGCAGCGCAAGTATATTTCGATAGTTTTAACCATGGCACTATATGTACATATTTTGTTTTTATCATAGATATGGCTAGGATATTGTGCGGTTTTACAGTAACCCATAATAACAGAACCACAATCTCACAATCCAGGAAATAATCAAACCACCTATGGATATGATGCCAGGGGAAACAGGACAAAGATGGAAGGATATATCTCCTCTGTCTACATGGATGCCCTGGAACTAGAAAGTGAATATAACTACAACACCTTAAATCAACTGGTTCAATATACAGACTTAAACAATACCTTAATTGCCAACTATAAATATGACCATGCAGGGCTTAGGTTTGAGAAAGCAGCCCCATCGAGAATCACTAGATACTATTACGACAATGTCGGCAGAGCTATCGTAGAAACAGATGAAAATGGAACACTTGCAGTCCAGGTAGTATGGGGACATAAACCCCTGGTGAGGGTTATAGGTGGGCAGTATTACTACTACTTGTATAACGGCCATGGAGATGTAGTGCAAATAGTGGATGAAAATGGTAATATAGTTAATAGCTACTCTTATGATGAATGGGGCAATATCCTAGACAAGCAGGAACAAATAGAAAACCCCATACTTTACGCAGGAGAATATTACGATGAGGAGAGTGGTTTATATTACCTAAGGACCAGGTACTACGACCCAGCCATAGGCAGATTCATTACCAGAGACAGCTACGAAGGACAGCTGACAAATCCTCTAAGCCTAAATCTTTATACTTACTGTTGGAATAACCCTTTAGCTTATGTAGATCCAGATGGTAAAAATCCTGTAGCCTTATATCTAGCTGCTTGGTCAGCCTCACCAGATCGCCATACAGATTTACTCATATTGGGGGATTCATACAGTACATTTGCAAACGAAAAAAGCTTTGAAAATGCTGTAATACTGGTTATAGATGGAGTAGCATTTTTAGTACCTGTTGTTCCTGCAGGTGGAGGAAAAGTTGTACAGGCAAGTAGAGAAGTAGTCCTTAGTTTATCTAGCAAAATTGATGATGCCGGACATTATTTGAGACAGCTTCTGGATAAGGGAACGAGTAACGCTGCAGAGGGCGCGGGGCAGGCTTTTGATAATTTCAATGCTCTAAAAAAAGAACTTGGTTCTGCTGGAGAAGGAAAGGCTTGGCACCATGTTGTTGAACAAAGTCAAATCCAGAAATCAGGGTTTAGCCCGCAGCAAATCCATAATACCAATAATGTAATTGCTGTTGATTCTGCGACTCATGCAAAGATAAGCGGATATTATAATAGTATTCGACCTGATATTTCAGGTAATATGAGAGTCAGAGATTGGCTTGCTGGACAGAGTTTTGAAATGCAATATCAATTTGGTATGGATGTCTTGAAACAGTTTGGAGTGATAAAATGAAAAAAATATTAACACCTCAAAAAATTATAAATCAATATCTCGAAACAGGAATCGTGTTGGCAGAAACAGCGTTGAACGGTGATTATAAGAGAGGTAATAAGATTGCAAAAGAGAATCGAAAAGTCTTTGCGAGCTTAGGGCAAAATAAGGATTTAGCTATGCAAGTATTGATGCAAGTCATGAATTCCGATAATGATAAGGCACGCTCAATAGCTGCAACAGATGCTATAAGGTTGGATATTATGATCGAACAGGCTGTTGAAGTTCTGGAAGAAGTAGCAAAGCGTAGCGACATTATTGGATTTGAGGCTAAGACGGCGTTGAAAATTTGGCGTGGAGAGTATCCTGGAAAGACATTATAGGGCCATAATGGACAGCAATGCCCCGCTATGTTCCTTGACAAATGCTGATTTACCTTTATAGACACCTTATTGAATGCTAGTATTGGCTGAGATTGTATGACTACAGCCACCTAAAAGGTATACCTTGCTCAATTTACAACCACCTAAAAGAAACGGCTGGTTTTTTGCCAAAAGCCCTAAGCGGTCGGCATTGCCGATCGCTGTAAACCGGCGGGTGCGCCCAAAGGTGCACCCGCCTTTAACCAGCATCATTTTCGACCCCATGGTTCACCCTGTAAACAGGGATGATTAAGGGCAATTTGCTGCCGAATAATTCATGTGATGATTTCCGGCACAAAGCCGTCAAATTCGGCCTCTTTTCCGATGGATGGGCAAACACCTTATGATGGCTATAAAAATTGAACACAGCGGCACACGGTGGCTCACGGCATTAAACATTTGTGTGCCGGATAACGAGGGCATATATGAAATGCACAGCTTTTGCAGACTGCCAGTAATGAACATATAAATCGGCTTGTACCCCATGGCTCATGGTGAATCATGGATTTACAGGAAATCTGTTCTATGATAAAATTTGTGCCAGAGGGGGGTTTAAGGGGGTAAGAAATTATCCCGGAAAAATCCCTCATTTTCTTTTTCTGCATATGACAGTTTTGATACAAACGCAGAAATGACCTGCAATACTTTTCAGACAGAGTTAACATCACACAACAATAGTGAAAATAACCTGTTTGAAACTGTGAGTCTTGCGGTAGATAGGCTGTCGCGCCCTTGCCCGTTCTGAGAACGAAGGCTATCATCTGAGGTTGCCGGTACTCGGGACTTGAAGCGGAGAGCAGGACAAAAGAAGGGATGATATGCAGAGAAGAGAAAACTACCTCTATGTCGGTATGGATCTGCACAAGGACACCCATACCGCTGTTTTAGTGAATTGCTGGAATGAAAAATTAGATGCAATTGTTATCGAAAACAAACCCAGCGAGTTTAATAAGCTGGCAAAGAAGGTTGCGCGTTGTCTTGAGCAGCAAAAGGAAGAAATAGCCCTGGTCGATTGTGAAATCGAAAGGATGCTGAGGTATTTTGACTATAAACTAACAACAATACCGGGCGTTAACATTGCCATAGCAAGCAAACTCATTGCCGAAATCGGTGACATACGCCGTTTTCCAAGTGCTGATAAACTGGCTCGTATGCAGGAATTGCGCCAATAA
The DNA here is from genome assembly GCF_000620305.1 of Desulfitibacter alkalitolerans DSM 16504. NCBI lineage: Bacteria > Bacillati > Bacillota > Clostridia > Neomoorellales > Desulfitibacteraceae > Desulfitibacter > Desulfitibacter alkalitolerans. The sequence continues at coordinate 112,302 of NZ_JHVU01000018.1, forward strand.
AGTTCAGTTCCGGCGGCAAAGGCAAGGAGCAAAGCTCAAAACAAGGTAACCGTGAGCTGCACGGATTATTTTATTTTCTGGCGGTAACCATGGTATCTGTTTCAACAGCCGGAAAGCCTTATAACCCCATATTCCGAGCTTATTTTCTCCGCAAAATCAGCGAGGGCAGACGAAATCCAGGCGTTGGTTTGTATTATGCGCCGATTAGTAAACATTGTTTACGGCATGATGAAGAACAAGACGGAGTATAGGCCTTATGTGCTGTCAAAAGATAAAACTATTTGATAGAATTATAGAAAAAGATGTAAAGGGTGTGGGGCATGAGCAATATAAAACTTTTTGAATCAAAGAAAGTGCGGTCATTATGGAATGATGATGAGCAGAAATGGTATTTTTCGATAATAGATATTGTAGAAATTCTCACAGACACAGATAATCCAAGAAGATATTGGAGCGACCTAAAAAGAAAGCTGAAAAAAGAAGGTTTTATTCAGTTGTACGATTTTATCGTACAACTGAAAATGGAGGCGTCTGATGGCAAAAAATATCTTACAGACTGCGCAAATGCAGAAGTATTGTTGAGGATTATACAGACAATACCTTCTCAAAAAGCAGAGCCGTTCAAACGGTGGCTGGCTCAAGTCGGTTATGAAAGACTCGAAGAAATTGAAAATCCTGAACTTGCCACTCAACGCATTAGGGAAACCTATAAAATGAAAGGTTACAGCGATGATTGGATAGAAAAACGCATGCGTGGAATTGCAGTTCGAGATGAATTAACGGACGAATGGAAAAAGAGAGGGCTCAAAGAGCAGAGGGAATATTCAATATTAACCGCAGAAATAAGCCGCGCAACATTTGGGATGACGCCTTCCGAATACAAAAAATTTAAAGAACTAAGCAAGCCAACTGATAATCTCCGGGATCATATGACAGACCTTGAGTTGATTTTCACTATGCTTGGTGAGGCTTCTACAACGGAAATTTCAAGAAAACGAGATGCCCAAGGATTTTTAGAAAATCTCACAGCAGCCCATGAAGGCGGCACTGTTGCAGGAAATGCGAGGAAAGAACTCGAATCCAAAACAGGAACCAAAGTTGTCACAAAGGAAAACTACAAGGAATTGACCGAAGGTAAGAAGCGTAAGCAGTTAAAAGATAAGCAGTAATGTTTTATTAAAATAAACCCTGCCCGAAAGAGGACAAACAACATACTTTCAAAAATTTACAAGTTGGATCAGTAGTGTTGCATAAAAATTTTCTAACATTGTCAAACCCAGAAAATAGCAATAATTAACTATGGATAATTAAGCTAAATATGTTTAAATTTAACAATTAAATTTCCTGATCAAATTGCCAAAAAGGCGAAGTAAGGGGTAGTCCTTATCCACATTTTGACAGTATGCGCTTTACAGTAGTACTGGGTCATAAGTAAGATCATCTAAATGATCTGATTCGCCTGCTATCACCTGCCTTAGAGTCATTTTGTAAGTTAGTTCGTGGTCAATTTTTCGTCGCCCCTTCGAGGTCCGCTTAGGTTTTCGATGAAGCTTGCGAATAAATGTACTAAATGCTTCTAATAAGCAAGTGATTAGCATTCTTTTAAAATTTAGCATTAAACCCTGATAGCCAGTTTTTAATTTAAGCAGCATCAGCAAGCAATGTGTTATTAGTGCTATTAGTATCTGGTTTTCCACTGCCTGGGGACTTTGCCCATAAAAGTGCTTAATGCAAAACTGCTGTTTGAGCCATTTGAAAAATACTTCTATTTGCCAGCGATAGAGGTAAATACTACTTAACTCATCTACAGATAGTTCTAGCTTATTCGTTATGATAATTATCTTATTGCCTTTACTGTCTTGTGTCTCTATAAGCTGTAGGGGATGCTCCATTTTTGTAGAGCCATCTTTACCAAGGCGTACTAGCTGATGTTTTGTTATGTTACCAGAGGTTGGATAATCTTCTATTACTTCTACTATTGCATTGCTTTTTAAGCGACTGACGAAGTAAATACCCTCTTTACAGTATGCATCAAATTTCTCATAATCAACATACGCCCTGTCAAAAACATAGATGGTTCCTTGTTCATAGATTATCATATCATCCATCATGTTTTTATCTGCAGGCTTTGCTGGTGTAACTATTGCTTCTTCTGGTATAACCACACCATTGCAGAATTCAAGTAGTAAATGAAGCTTTATCCCTGCTTTAGTTTCTCTGAATTTAGCCCATCTAAACAGAGATAAACATAAGCTTATGGCGCTAGAATCAAGTATTAGCAACCGTCCCATTTCTTGACGTATTCTATCATGACCAAGTTCTTTACCAAGTTGCGTAGTGATATTTTTGAATAAATAAGCTACTACCTCTACTGGTAGATCTCTTAATCTACGAGATATTTGTGAAGGACTAAAGGATTCACAATCAAAAGCTTCGCAAAATTCATCATTATTAAAGTCATTGCTAATATCTCTTAAACTGGCTCTTTGATTAATCTGAGAATTGGCTAGTAGTTCAATGAATTCTAATGTGTTAAACTTCTTGAAATACTTATCGGCTTCCATGTCTGATAAAAAACTTAAAAAATTTTCGTTAATTATTGGTTTAAACAGTTGAAAAAAAGTGGATTTATTGATATCCTTGCCTTGCATGATTTACTCCTTTATATTAGGGATTTGGCAAGGACTACCTTGTTATCTCTATTATAAAGGATTTTTTAATGCAAATACAGCAAAATATCTATTTTATCTTCTTAATTCGCAGCATTTCTTTGATTATCAAAATTTATTATAACTTGACAAATTCTAAATGTTTTTTTGCAACGTTACTGAAGTTGGATATAAATCCGTAGCAGATGTTGTTATAGTGTTTAATGTGGAAGCGAATCAAGATAAGCTTGTAAGCATCCATTTTTACTCATCTGGCATATAATATAATCAAGTAAGGAATGCAAGGATGAAGAGAAAAGTAAGAAGGGAGTTTTAAATATGGAAGTCGCAAGAATTACATCAAAAGGCCAAATAACGATACCGATTGAAATCAGAAAAAAGCTTAATCTAAAAGAGGGCGATAAGATAATATTTTTAGAACAAGACGGCAGGATATATTTTGAAAACGCTGCATTATTGGCATTTAATAGGATACAAGACGCAATGGCAGGTGAAGCACAAAAAGCAGGCTGCAATTCTCCGGAAGAAATGAATAAACTTGTGAAGGAAATAAGAAAAGAAATGTGGGAAGAACGATATGCGAATAATGATTGATACCAATGTCCTGATTTCAATTATTTTTTTTTCCATCAGTACAGATGAATGAACTTAAAACAAAGCTTTGCAAGAAACATGCGATAGTATTATGCTCTCATATTGTTGAGGAACTTAACAGGGTTACAAAACGCAAATTTGCTCACAAATTAAAGGATTTGGATGAGTTTCTGACAGATTTCCATTGTGCCGGATATTTTTTTGTTTAATGGATAGTACTCCGGGTCTCTTGAAATAATCAATTCATCTGGATATATGTTGCCGTCAAAGAGTTCTTTCAAAATGGTTTTCATAGGCTACTTTCAAGGAGTTGCGGCAAAACAAACCGACAGCACCATGACGGATGAAGAAATGTTAAAACTCGTTCATTAGTCCCAGCCATAGGTAGTTCATTCTTGATATTCACGTATAAACGTGTTACACTTATTTTAGTGGAGGTGTGGTGAACATGGAAAACCAGAATATTACTCTTTCAATACCCAAGGAAATACTAAAACAAGTCAAGCTTATAGCTGTACAAAAAAATACTTCTGTCTCCAAGTTGTTAACGCAAAAGCTTCAAGAAATTGTAGAAAAAGAAAAGGCTTACTTGAGAGCAAAAGAGAGACAGGTTTACCTTGTACAGGAAGGTTTTGACCTACAAGTAAAGGAGCAGCCTTCCTGGAAAAGAGATGAACTATATGATCGTTGATAGTAATAAACAATTCTTGGATACCAATATTCTAGTTTATTGTTACGATTCTAGCAGCAAAACTAAACATGGAATAGCCAAGGAACTATTCATTAACCTATGGGAAAATAATAAAGGATGTTTAAGCATACAGGTCATGCAGGAGTTTTATGTTGTGGTTACCCAGAAGGTACCTGTTCCTTTGAACAAGGATAAAACCATTCAAATAATTAAAGACTTAAGTTTATGGCCTTATCATGTGCCGGATGGGGCAGATGTTATAGAAGCAATTAATATCCAGGAAAGAAATAAAATATCTTTTTGGGATGCAATGATTGTTAATAGTGCAAAGGCCTGCGGATGTGGTGTCATATGGTCTGAAGATTTAACCCACGGGCAGATCTATGAAGGCGTTAAAGTGCTTAATCCTTTATGTCAAACTTAGCAGAAATTCATTAATTTTTTTTATAAATGATCCATCATGATGCAAATCATTATGCCCTCTGCCTTGTATTACGTGCCAGAAATAATTGCCTCCCCACGACTCAATTAGCTTTTGAGAACGTTCTTGTGATATAACCCTATCTTCACTTGCAGTAATGGCCAGTAAAGGAACCTTCAAGTCATGAGCAATCTCCACAACATTAAATGGATGCTTTAACAGATTTGATACTAGTATAGAAGGTAAAGTTTCCTTTGCCACATTAGCTATACTATCATAGGGTGAAATCAATATAATACCCTTTAAATCTCTTTCTTTAGCCAGATGTATGGCAACCCCTGTTCCCAGACTTCGTCCCATTACTGCTATCTGACCTGCATCTATATCATTTCTTTGAGAAAAATAATCATAAATCTCAACGGCATCATTATAAAGATATTCTTGACCTGGCTTTCCCTGACTCAGGCCATAACCCCTATAATTAATAAGTGCCATGGACCAGTTATCTATTTTAAATGCGTTTTCAATTTGCCATGAAACTTCTTCAGCATTGCCCCCAAAATAAATAATTAAGGGACTCTTTTTATATGAAGAGTTTTTAACAAGCCAACCGTTCAGTTCTATATTATCAGGTGCTATAATGGATATTTCCTCTATATTTGTTGGATATGTATTTCTAATATAGGCTAATCTCTCCTGGCTTACTGGCTGTCTTAAAAATAACATTTTTTCCTGTAAAAAATAAAAACAGGCAATAGTGGCCACTCCTATAACAACTATTAGAAACAACAACTTTTTTATTGCATCCATAATAACCTCTCTCCCAGGCTGTGTTTGACTAATACCATTAATACCATTAAGCAATGCTAAACAAATCTAAGTTGATATTTTTGCCGTTATGGCGGATGATTTTGCTTTGTTAATATTTTAATAATTGTTAATTAATTTAAATATGATAGGCTATTATTAAAGGTATTGGCAATTTTTATCCGATAGAATGTTAGATGTTGTAGCTAGTGATAGAAGTTTCATTTTATCTTCAACTCTTCCAAAAACAGCAGCCCATGACTTGTTTTTAATTGCCATAAGCACTTTGGAATCCAGGATTGTGCCATGGGTTAATAATTCATTTATCTGATGCTCAATTGACGTTTTTAAGTTGTCTTCAAACATGGGCAGCTCACATGGTACTGGGTCGTCAACATTAATAAGATTAGGGATTTGGACATAGGAGATTAGACCACTTTCATTAATTTCCGAACCAAGCCATTGTCTGAGGCCAGGAACTTCAGTTGTCACAACGCGTAATCCTGATGCCATGGCTTCAATAACTACTAGAGCAAGGCCCTCATAGAAGGAAGGCAGAACAAAAATGTGTGCCTCTCTGAATATTTCCCCAAGCTTTTCTTGCGAAACCTTTCCACAAAAAGTTACTTTGTTCCTGCATTTTTCTATAGCCTTTAGAATTTCTGCATATTCATTTCCTGTACCTGAGCCTACAATTAATAACTCCAATTCATGTCCTTTAGCCTTTAGGCCATCATAAGCCTTGAGCAAACAGGGAATTCCCTTTGAGTTGCTTAGTTTTCCGGCATATACTAGCTTAATGTGCTTGTTATCCAGGCCACATTTTCCTGGATAGAAGATGTGGGAGCTAAAACCCCCGCCGGCAACAAAAATCCTGTCTTCAGGTATTCTGTAGCAATTACTAATCTCTTTTTTTTGAAATTGTGTCAGAGCTGCAATTGCATCTAGTTTTGAGCATCCTTCAACAACCTCTTTATAAAAACTCTTTTCCTGTTTTAGCAGCCTTATATCAGTTCCATGGCATATTCCAACAATAGGAATGTTAGGAGCTATATTTGCTGCTAAAGAAGTAAGGAGCCATAAATGATGACTAATTATGATATCTGGAGCAAATTCTTCAAGTGCCTTTTTTATATTACTAGTAAAGGCTTCTTTCCACTGATGGTATTTTATGCCAGCAAGGTCCTTGTACTGGGTACTTTCATATGGCATTACATTACTCATGCCCACCACTGGAAAAGGCAAACTGCTGGTTTTAAAGACTACTGGGTATACTATGATTTCTCCATTTTTAATAAAGGCAGCAATGTTGTCCTGTGCCGAAGCCCCAAATATAACAGCCTGTTTATAACTGTTATTGTGAGCTTCCTGCAAAAAGGACTGCAAGTAGACACCACTTCCAGTAAAACCAGGTTTTTGGGAGTAAATGTGCAGAATTCGTTTCATGATAATCACCAGATTAATAGGTAGTTAGAACCTAAAATGCTGTTAAGGGCTAACTTTTATAATTAATTATAACTTAATTTTCTTTTAAAAACTAAATGTTTTATTTTCGCAAATTTATCAGCTTACCTTCTTCACCAAAGAGTTCTTAGGCTGCTAGCAGCTATTCATTATTTAGGAAGTGGTTACATGATAGTATATATTTATGATGGCACCTTCTCTGGCCTGCTGACTGCTGTCTATGAAGCCTTTTACCAGAAAGAAAAGCCTGGGCAGATATTAAAGGAATGGGATTATAGTCAGAATCAAAATTGGATTATCCACGATATTAAAAGAAAGACAGCCATAGTTTATAACCTACCCTCCCGCTGACACATAACGAGTCAGCGAAGAAAGAGTTAAAAAACCATTGAAATTACTACTTTCTAGCACATTTATAGTTGCCTCACTCCTCGTTATAGTGATACAATATACATAACGAGGAGGTGTTCTGATGACCGCCATTATTCACCAGAAAGACAAGCGATCCGGTATTACATATGCGTATGAGTCCGTGTCCTACTGGAACAAGGAAAAGCAACAGTCGCGTTCTAAGCGAACCCTCATTGGCCGGGTGGATGACAAGACCGGTGAAATCCTTCCGACAGACGGCCGGGGGCGGAAAAAGAAGGATAAATCTCTTCCTGCAAAAAAAGGCCCGGTTCCTGCAGAGAAAACTGCCCGTTCTTTTTATGGTGCCACGTATCTACTGGATACCATTGGCGAAAAGCTGGGCATCGCCCAGGATTTAAAGGCCTGTTTTCCGGAAACCTACCTGCAGATCCTATCCACGGCCTATTATCTGGTACTGGAAGATCACAACCCGCTGTATCGTTTTGAAAAATGGGGAAGCCTACACAAACACCCCTACGGCAAAACCATTACATCCCAGCGTAGCAGCGAATTGTTCGGATCCATCACAGAACAAGACAAGCAGCAGTTCTTTAAGCTTCAGGGGAAACGCAGGAGTGAAAATGAATACTGGGCCTACGACATTACCTCTATCTCCAGCTATTCCCAATGTCTGCGACAAGTGCAGTACGGTAAAAACAAGGAGGATGACAGGCTTCCACAGCTTAACCTGGCCCTGGTTTTTGGTGAAACGTCCAACCTGCCTTTTTACTATCGAAAGCTGGCAGGCAACATTCCAGACTCCAAAACCCTGAAGCACTTATTGGCGGAATTAGACACCTTGGGTTTTGCCAAAATTAAGCTTGTTATGGACCGGGGTTTTTACAGTGAAGAAAACATTAATGCCCTCTTTAAAGACCATCTGAAGTTTCTCATCGCTGGCAAAATGTCTTTGAACTTCATGAGGTCGAACCTGGAAGGCATTTATGACAGCTTCCGCAGCTTTGAACACTACAATGAGACACATGAACTCTACTGCCGAACAGTTGAAACCCAGTGGCAGTATACTCAGTACCGACCGTACAAGAAGGAAACCCTGAAAGAACCCCGCCGGATCTATGTCCATTATTACTATAACATCGACAAAGCCGCCGAAGAGGAGAAAGCTTTTGACAGAAACCTAATGGCCCTGCGCCGCGAACTGGAATCCGGCAAGCGGATCCCAGAGCATGAAAACCAGTACAAAAAGTACTTTGATGTAAAGACCACACCCAAACGGGGCACAAAAGCAACAGTAAAGGAAGAAGCGGTTTTACAGGCCAAGAAGTATTTCGGGTTCTTTGCGCTTCTCACCAACCAACCTATGGACGCGGTAACCGCCCTGGAAATCTACCGGAACAAGGACCTGGTGGAGAAGGCCTTTGGCAACCTGAAAGAACGGTTAAACCTACGTCGCACCCTGGTATCCTCCGAGCAAAGCCTGGAAGGTAAGCTTTTCGTTGAGTTTGTGGCTTTGATATACCTGTCTTACATTAAAAAACAGATGCAGGTGTCGGGTTTGTTCAAAAAGTACACCATCCAGGAAGTTCTGGATAAGTTGGATGTCATTGAATGTTTTGAAACTCCCGGCCAGCAACTGCGTGTAGGCGAACTGCTGGAGAAGCAAAAGGAGATTTATCATGCACTGGGAGTTGAGCCGCCTACCTCGTTATGAGTTGGCGGGAATCCAGGTTATAACCAAACTGAATGGGTAATGACAGAGCTGGAGGTTACTCAAGCCTTACCAATAGATGAAGAAGAATATCTCTATCAAAAGGTATGGAAAACATATTTTGATAAGATTACTATAAGAGAAAGAAAGAATCCCAGACTTCAAAAAAGCTTTATGCCTTCCCGTCATTGGAAGCATCTTATAGAAATAGAGAGGGGTGATTGAAATGGGCTATGTTTATGGACCTGTAAACAGCAGGCGGCTGGGATGGTCTCTGGGGGTGGATTTAACTCCTGGGAGGGTCTGCAGTCTTGACTGTATTTACTGTGAGGAAGCCAGACCAACAGCAGTTCTAACCTGTATCAGAGGAGAATATGCCCCTGCAAAGCAGGTCATAGAGGAGATAAGGGCAAGGGCAGTTCCAGGACTTGATTTTATAACCTTTTCAGGATCCGGGGAGCCCACACTCCATAGTGGGTTGGGTGAAATAATTGCTGCAATCAAAGATCTCGGCATTCCAATAGCCGTACTTACAAACTCAACTCTCCTAAACCAGGCGGATGTCAGAAGGGATCTGGATTTGGCTGATTTAGTAGTACCCTCTCTTGATGCTGTTTCCCAGGATGTTTTTGAAAAGATCAATAGACCGTGTTCCTCTGTAAGTGTCCATGATGTCATTGAAGGAATCAAGGCCTTTTGTAATGTGTATAAAGGCAGAATATGGTTAGAAGTGTTATTGGTGAAGGGGGTAAATGAACATCCCCAGGAGATGCAGAAAATAGCCGAAATAGCCAATACCCTGCCCATAGAGAGGGTCCATCTAAACACTATCTGCCGCGGTGCAACGGTTAAAAAAATTGAACCAGTTGCCAAAGATATATTAATCGAGTATAAAAAACTATTTAATATCCCCGTAGAAATATTTGTATAATTATTGCCAATACTAAAAGTATAATTGTGGATAGTATGGGGAGGGTAAAAAGATTGGCAAAGAAAAATATATTGGTATTGACTGGAAGTGCGAGGAAAAATGGAAATAGTGATAGGATGGCTGATACTTTTATCAAAGAAGCTCTCTCGGTTGGACATGAAGTAACAAAATTTGAAACTGCTAAAAAAGAAATCCGTGGATGCATAGCATGTGAAACCTGTTGGAGCAAAGGAAAACCATGTTCCTTTCAAGATGACTTTGATGAGCTGGCACCATTATTAGAAACAGCTGATGTCATAGTATTTGCAACGCCCCTATATTGGTTTACTTTTCCTGCGCAAATCAAAGCATTTATTGACAAGTTATATGCTTATGCAGGGAAAAACTGTTTACGTCCTTTGAAAATTAAAGAATGTCTTCTTTTAGTGTGCGGTGCCGATGATAATTTGAAAATATTTGATGGAATAATAGCAACCTATAAAGAGATTGCCCATTATATGAAGTGGGAAGACAAAGGTATTGTGGCAGTGCCAAAGGTTAATAAAAAAGGCGACATTGAAGCAACAGATGGACTAGTGAAAGCGAAAGAATATGGAAAAATGTTAGGCCAATAAATTGGCAAGTTTCTAGTTGAACTAATCCAGCGGGAAACTCCAAATGAGTTTAAAATTTTTGCTTATTTACATGAGAGTCGAAAGGAATATCATAGTAGCTAATAGAATATTTTTTATAAGTTGAGTGAAATCTCCTTATTTGAGTTCATACTTCTGGCAGAGTATGAATATGGTGATTGGGATGATTATTTTGAAAAGAATTATTGAATCTCTTAAACTTTTTAAACCTAATAAGGCAAAGGCAAGACCGCTAGAGGCTATCCAGGTTGGTATTTCTCCTACTTGTAATCTAAAATGTACATTTTGCCCTACTGTTTACATGCCTGATACTGACCAGAGCCAAATGCCATTAGAGCTTTTTAACAGACTAGTGCCTTATTTTCCTATGGCTTATTGGGTTTACTTGCAGGGATGGGGAGAGCCTTTGCTAAATAAGCATATATGGAAAATGGCAGATATGGTAAAAGGGGCTGGTACTAAGGTTGGCCTTACAACAAATGGAACACTACTTAACGAGAATGCAATTGAAAAAGTGATATATCACAATATAGATTTGATATCCATATCCATTGTAAATGATACACCAGAAATTCACAACAAGCTGCGCAAGGGATCTGAATTAAACAGCATTATTGACAATGTAAGAAAACTTGTAGCACTTAAACAAAAAACCAATTCAACTTTATCAAATACACCAAAGATTAGTCTTTCCTATATGCTTACAACTGAAAGTATTAAAAATTTGCCTTCGATGGTGAAACTAGCTTGTGAACTTGGTGTTGACGATTTATATGCTACAAACTTAGATTATGTGTTTAATAATGAAGCCGATTTCAGTAAAGTTTTTAGCTGGGATGAAAAACCTAATCAAGAATATACAACGCTACTATCTCAAACCAAAGACCACGCTATAGCAAATAACTTTTCCTTTAGATACTGCAATATGACCCTAAAAGAGCAGGAGCAAGTTTGTAAGCTAGATCCTAATAAGTTTGTGTTTATTACATCCACAGGAGAAGTAACTCCCTGTACTTATCTTGGAAGAAAGATAAATCCAAGAATCTATAAAGGTAAAAGGTTTGAAATTCCACAAAAATCCTTTGGCAATATTAAAGATAAAACATTTCAAGAAATATGGGATAAAAAGGAATATGTTGAATTTAGAGAGTGTTTCTCTAATAGAAATAATGAGTATGTAATGCTTGTAGAGGAATTTATGTACGCTGAGCAGAGTCTGCCTAAGATAAAGGAGTTTGAAAGAAAATATGAGAATGCTATGATAAAATATTCCTTACCTAAAGAATGTCAAAGTTGTGTAAAGATATATGGGATTTAAGTAATTTTCTTAAATCTTCTCCATAGCATAGATAAATGTGCCCAAATATAACATATGTCACCTAAAACAAATAATATACCTCCATCTTATTCCTAAGTAAGGTTGTAATAATGTAAACAAAGAATCAAAAAAAGCAGCAGGAAATTCCTGGCTGGTGTAGAAATAACATGTACTGATTGAGTTGAAAAGGAATGATTAATGTTATGGGTTTTGAAGAAAAAGTAATGAATTACCTGGCTGAGATACATCAAAAGATTACAGGCATTGAGAATGAAGTGGCTGGTATCAAGAGCGAAGTGGCTGGTGTCAAGAATGAAGTGGCTGGTGTCAAGAGCGAAGTAGCCGATATTAAAAAGACTGTTATCCACATTGAGTATGACCATGGACAAAAGCTATCAGCTTTGTTTGACGGTTATGAACAAAATACCCAGGCTATTGAGCAGCTTAGAAAAGGGCAGGAACGGCTTGAACAAAGGGTGGACAGGTTGGAAAGCGGGATGAATAGAATTGTACAGGGCCAGGAGGAATTATCACTAAAAGTAGAACAGAACACCCAAGCCATAAAATCTTTAGAAGATAGAGTTGCAACTCAAGAGATTAAACTGCAGCTGATAAAATAATAAATTATGATTATAAAATGGACCTCTCTGGGGGTATATTTTTCACTATCAGACACCCATGCCATTTTACGGCACCACTGATGGATGAAAATTTATTTTTCAGGGCAGAAAGTATAACTTTTAAATGTAGATAGTCGTTGGCTAAAACCCAGCGTCTAAGCTGCTATCCGACATTAGAACATCGTGTTCTTTATAAGCAACTAAGGCTTTCGCTGGCACCAAAAGGCTTGGCGAAAGCCAAGTTTATGCTTAGTAAATATAAATATTGTACAACATATATTAACATAAATGCTAAATATCATCTATAAATAGTTGAATTCGACAATCATAGACAAATTTCCCGAAGGAATCTAAGATTTTATTGGGGAATTAGATTACTTTAGACTTTTGTCCTAAAGTAAATAGGACTAGGGTGAAATTTGATACAGCATTACTTGCTGAAAAAGGCAAAACTATCGAAAGGTAGTGACTGCAAAGCTATGGGTCTAAAGCTCTCTGCAAAGAGCTATGATCGCCAGGCCACCAGCTTATAATTTTTATTTAATTTTTAAATGGAGAGCTGGTTTTAACGGCTCTCTTTTTTATTGTCAATTATTATACGTGAAAGCAGCGGTATGATGTCAAGTAGGTAATTGAAAATTTTAACGAATTCGCTATACAAGGGGTGGTTTAAAAATGGAGAAAATCCAAGTACAGCTTAGTGAAGAGGAAAAAAGGTTTTTGCAACATACTCTCATGGAAAATATTAATAAGTCTAAATCTATTAAACTAAAACTAATGAGCTATATTAAGAAGATTCTAGGGCTAAAGTAATTTCATAAGTTAATGTTAAATAATAATAAAGTCAGGTGAAAAGTATATGTCAAGTCTTGCAGTAAGGGAAAGAAACAATATTTATCCAGTTTATCAACCAATTTATTCTCTAGAAAAAATGAGGATTGTAGGGTATGAAGCTCTAATTAGATCCCAAACTGGCCTCTCCCCAATAGAACTTTTCAATAGAGCTGAAAAGGAAGGGAGAACAGTAGAATTTGATATTGAATGTATAAATAGTGCAATATTAAACATTCCAAGAATCAGAGGGGTTCTTTTTTTAAATATTAGACCTTCCACATTAATGTGGTTGTCTAAAAACAATTATAACAGGCTAAATATTCCAACAAACAAGGTAGTTCTAGAAATAACTGAGGTGGAGGAAATCTCAGATATGGAATGCTTTATTAAAGTGCTAGAAAATTTAAGGGAGCTTGGTTATAGGTATTCCATTGATGATATTGCAACTGGTTTTAACAGACTTCATCTGGTTCTGGCTTCTGCTCCAGATTATATTAAGTTAGACGGTCCAATTATCAAGGATTGTGATAAATACTCAAATAAGTGTTCTGTTATTAAACACCTAGTAGCAATAGGAAAGGACATTGGAAGTATAGTTATTGCTGAAAATATTGAGAATTGCAATGAGCTTCAAATAGTTAAAGATTTAGGTGTTACATATGCACAAGGATTTTATTTAGGTAGGCCTTCTGCAGTTATATAAATAATATAAATCAGTTGGGGGATAATGTATGATTGGATGCGCTACGAATTAAGTGTACCAAAAACGTTTTTTATTTTAATAATAGCAAAATTTGTGTATAATTGTTAACAAAGTCATCAATAAATGAGGTGTACTAAGATTACTGCCTAAAACATATTATTTGCTTGATGAAATTTTTATACAGGAGGAAATTGATAATGATCACGATAGATGAAGTTATTAAGCTAATAAATAATGATAAATTAAAGACGAAGGATGGAAATTTTAGTATACATATAAGTAATTTTATTGATGATTTTATTAGAAGCGATAATAAAATAAGGACCAAGATGATTATTCATGAGCCTGCACAATATGGCATGGTGTCTAAAGAAGAGTATTCTTATGTGGCTGCACTTATTGAAAGGTTAGCTGATTATTATGGAGTTGATAAACCATTATGGATATATAATAAAGATAAGTATTATCTTGACAATCCATATTTCCCAATAGAATGTAAAGGCAGACCCCGTTGGTTTTTACTTATTGACAGCCCAGTTCCATTCAAAAAGAGAAATATATTTGTTTCAAATGACCATTTTATCAGAGTCTAGTAATTACCAATAATACTGAAGCCCAAAGAGGCTTCTTTTTTATTACCGTGTTCTTCTTGACGTGCGCATATATAAGGCGTATAATGAGTGATATAGGGAGGGGCAAAAATTGACTGTAAGAGAAATTTTAAAAATACTTTACTCAGCTTAAACACCCTATAAAACCTGGGAAAGTAACAGTACCTAAACATAAAGGTGATATTGCTCCTGGTACATTAAACAGCATACTAAAGCAGGCAGGGTTAAAATGAAGTACTTGCTTATATCATAGAAAGGGGACTTTTATTATGCGTAAACTCACATATTTTGCAGTATTTGAACCGACTGAAACAGGTTATAGTGTATATTTTCCTGACCTACCTGGCTGTGTGAGCTTTGGTGAGGACTTTGAAGATGCACAAAAACAAGCTTCCGAAGCATTAGGCTTGCATATATACGGTATGGAAAAGGATGGGGATGAAATACCTGCTCCATCTAAAACGCCTCAGGTAGATCCAGAAACAGCATCAGGATATATAATTTCTCCTGTTACTGTTTTCCCTAACCTTGTAAGAAATGAATTAGATAATAGGGCAGTAAAAACCAACTTAACTATACCTGCTTGGTTAAAAGAAATGGCAGAGGCCCAAGGGGTTAATTATTCAAAAATATTTCAAGCTGCTCTTATGGATTATCTTGGTGTGAATCAAAAAAACAACTAATATTGATAGCTAATTTAGAAGCCTTTATGGGCTTCTTTTTTACACTATCAGAAAGTATAACTTTTAAATGTAGATAGTATAAGTGCAACTAAGGCTTTCGCTGGCGCCAAAAGGCTTGGCGAAAGCCAAGTTTTCTTTATTATCTCTATTAAAACGTCGTAATAAGGCTTTCGTTTTCTTTTGTATTTAGTTATAATTGGTTTAGGAAATAATTAGGAGTGGTTAGATTATGAGTTTTGAGGATAAAATTCTTAACTATTTAGCTGAAATACATCAAAAGATTACAGGTATCGAGAATGAAGTAGCCGGTGTAAAAGCTGAAGTAGCTGGTGTAAAAGCTGAAGTAGCTGATATTAAAAAGACTGTTATTAATATTGAAAATAGTCATGGAGAAAAATTGTCAGCGTTATTTGATGGTTATGAGCATAATACTAAATCAATCAAGGAACTTAGCAAAGATGTTAAATCATTAGAAAAGAGAGTTGCAACTCAGGAAATAAAATTACAATTAATTAAATAGCAGCCATTTTTACTGCAATGGCATTTGCTAAAAATAGAAAGAGCGATGAACTCCTACTATAATAAGTGGAGAGTTAAAATAGTGAGAGTTAGCGTAATAGTTACCTCTCTTTTTTTATGGAGTAAAATAGACTGCAACTGTTCTGTAGGGTATTCTTTTTCCTATTTTAACCAGGTGCATTTTCCTGCTGCTGTTTTACGGCAGATTTTTCATGATGCGCAATTCTACACCGACCTCTTTTAGTTATGAAAAGAGAAAACATTATAAGGCAGATTGCCAGGGTAACACCGATCATATTGATAAAAACATCGACCATGCTGGAGTACCTTCCGTCTACAAAGGACTGCCTGTATTCATCTAGATAAGACAAGGCTCCACCCATTAAAAGAGACAGGACCACTGCTGCATATGATTTTTTAACATATTGGTGCAGAAGAAAGAAAACTGCAATAGTTATTATAAAGAAGATAAAAATGTGTGCTAGCTTACGAAGGAAAAACTCAATAATAATGGGATTTTCACGAGCATAGATTAAAAAGTCTTGAGTTAAGGTGTCTATATATCTTAGTTCATTAAAATCAAGGGGGATGAGACTTGCCAACCACTCAGAAAACCTTATCACAGTCAGGTCAAGGCTGATTAAAATGGAATTTATGGATTTTAATACTGGCAAAACCCTTAATCCAGGAATTGAAGACAAAAAGAATAAAGTACCTATCAACAAGATAACTATAATCCATGCCCCTTTTCGCATTAAAATCCCTCCATTTATCGACAATATTTCTACTAAAATTATAGCATATTTGCCGGTTAATATTTATGGAATGTGTTAAAAACAAAGTTTTTGTGAAGAATGGCAGGATTAAGTAGACTGAAACCTAATAAATGCTACAATTGGTTATACATAGTATATAAATCATAGTAAACTCAAAACCTATCATATAAACTGGTTTCGTGACGTTAAAAAGCAAAAAAACAGGAAATGTCCATGTGCCAAGAATAAGAATGGATATAATCAACCAAATTAATTAAAAGGAGGAGGTTGCCCAGTGGAAAATGCACATAAAGTAAATAGATTGATAGATGAAAAATCACCATATTTGCTCCAGCATGCCTATAACCCAGTTGACTGGTATCCCTGGGGTGAGGAAGCATTTGAAAAGGCTAAAAAAGAAGACAAACCTGTATTCTTAAGCATAGGCTACAGCACCTGCCATTGGTGTCATGTAATGGAACGGGAATCCTTTGAGGATGAAGAGGTTGCAGGGATTTTAAATAAATATTACATATCAATTAAAGTTGATAGGGAAGAAAGGCCCGATATAGATGCAATTTATATGGCAGTATGCCAGGCACTTACTGGGCAGGGCGGGTGGCCCCTGACCATAGTCATGACTCCTGATAAAAAGCCCTTCTTTGCAGGAACATACTTTCCTAAACAGAGGAAGTATGGAAGGTCAGGAATAATGGAAATACTTGAGCAGCTCCATGATGCATGGGAAACTAAAAGAGACAAGGTTCTTAGTGCGGGAGATTCTATTGTAAAAGGTATTGAGGATAAATACTTTCAAAGTGAAGCTGGTGTAGTTGGCAGGGATGCCCTTGAGCGTGCTTTTAATTATTATAGCCATACATTTGATACCCTGTATGGCGGATTTGGGGAAGCACCAAAGTTTCCTAGTCCACATAATTTAACTTTTCTGCTGCGTTATTGGAAAATGACTGGCAGCAAAAAAGCCCTGGATATGGTTGAAAAGACCCTTCAATCCATGTATCAGGGTGGAATCTACGACCACATTGGCTTTGGCTTTGCCAGATACTCAACTGACAAGAAATGGCTGGTGCCCCATTTCGAGAAAATGCTCTACGATAATGCGCTGTTAGCCATAGCTTATTTAGAGTGTTTTCAGGCTACTGGAAATCAATTTTATTCAAGGGTTGCCAGTGAGATTTTTACCTATGTACTTAGAGATATGACCTCAGAGGAGGGTGGATTTTACTCTGCAGAGGATGCAGATTCTGAAGGAGTAGAAGGTAAGTTTTATGTATGGTCTCTTGATGAGGTATTCGAGGTGCTCGGCAGGGACAGAGGAAAACTCTTTTGTCAGACCTTTGATATTACGAATATGGGAAATTTTGAGGGAGAGAGCATTCCCAACATTATTGGTAAAGACCTGGATACTGGACAAGATCTAACCGAGGAAAGAGAGAAGTTATTTAACCGTCGGAAGGAAAGGGTTCACCCACTTAAGGATGATAAGATCCTTACGGCATGGAATGGTTTAATGATAGCTGCCATGGCATTTGGTGGGCGGGTGCTGGGGGAGAGCAAGTACATTAAAGCAGCAGAAAGTGCGGCAGATTTTATAACAGCTAGACTAAAAAGAGCAGATGGCAGGCTTCTAGCCCGTTACAGGGATGGTGAAGCTGCATATTTAGCTTATGTTGATGATTATGCATTCATGATCTGGGGTTTAATTGAACTATATCAAGCCACTTTTAACCCGAGACACCTGGCTTTGGCTCTTGAGTTAAATAACAATATGCTCAGCCTGTTCTGGGATGAAAAGGAAGGCGGACTATATTTATATGGACATGATGGTGAAAGACTTATTGCAAGACCCAAGGAGTTATATGATGGTGCCATGCCCTCAGGAAATTCAGTAGCAGCAGTCAATTTCTTGAAATTAGCTGCCCTGACAGGGGATGAAAATATTTCTAGAATAGCCCAGAGGCAGTTAAAGACCTTTGGAGGTACAGTAAGCCAGTCGCCACCTGGATATGCACACTTTCTCATGGCAGTCTATTTTGCTGAGGTTGCCTCAACTGAAGTTAGTATTGTTGGAGACCTTGAAAGCAAAGAAACAGCAGCCTTGTTGAAGGCAGTAAATAAAGGCTTTAATCCTGAAAGGGTGGTTGCAGTTAAAATGCCTGGGGCCCCAGGAGATGAAATCAGCAGGTTGATTCCAATCCTAAATGAAAGAAAGGGCCTGGAGGGAAAGCCCACAGCTTATGTATGTAAAAATTTCTCATGTCAACCTCCCGTCACTGATGCCGCCCAGTTAGAGAAATTGCTTAACTAAGATTAAATCTTGGCAACAGGAGCTAAGGGGTGATAGTTAAGCTGATAGTTAAAGGGATAAATAATTTAAGCGCCAATTCTCCTAAGAAAAGGCGCTTTTTGCTTAACTTAAATCCCTTCCTCTTTTTTTACCAGACGTCTTTGGAAGTATAAAAATATGGGGAAGGGAATAATTATCCATCCGAAGCTTTTAATCAGGTTGTTTTTGGCCATGGAAACCTGCCGTTCTTTTTCTGCTTCAACTAGGGCATCGTATCTTGCCCTTAACTCTTCCTGGGATAGTTCTGGTTCATCTGTGCCTTCACCAGGAGGCTTTTCCGGCACCCCCCATCTTTGGTACTCATCAAAGGTTTGATAATAGGGTGCTGGTGCAACTATATCTGCAACAGCCATGAAGGCTGCCACACTTCCACCAATAGTCATCATTAATGTTGCAAATAAGACTAAATAGATATAGACATTTTTTATCACATCTTCTCCTCCTTCTTTTTCGGTGTTTAATTTAACTCCTACAATTAAAAGCAAAATCAAGGCAATAATTACTACAGGTACAATAAGTGATACAATCATATTTTCAACTCCAAATTCATTTTTAATTAGAGCAAGTATTACGTAAATAAAGCCATGGTAAGGGTTAGAACAGGGTTTTCGTAACTATATAGACGAAAAAATTTGTCTATAGTTTCATAGTTCAATGCAAAATGAGAATTAAAACCTTTTTACAAAAAATATTTCTGACTCCAATTTTACTATATTTTGAAGTTATATGGAAAGATTTTTTTGATATCATAGATATAATACAGAAGCTGCAGCACAAAGGCCTGGACCATTTTAGCTGTTAGGCTGCATACTGTCACTTGTATATGTTGCGGAAACACCTGTAGGGCTATATAATGGCTATATATATAATAGAACATGTGCCTCTTAAATTGTTACCCCAGATCTTATGGGGTTTTGTATGTATGTTAAAATATATGTGTTTTTAATAAAAAATTTAAAAAAATAAAATCAGGCAAAATATGCAAAGGAAGGATTGATGAAATGAACGACCAACCCCAGGGTGTGGATTTAAATAACACACTAATAGATGGGCCTGTGCAGCCCCAGGAAAGAATTGAAGTCCTTGATGTTATACGCGGATTTGCCCTGCTGGGAATATTAATTGTAAATATGGCATATTTCAGTTACCCCCTTATGTACCTGGAAATACTAGGCAGGGAAATGTGGACAGCTGCCTCGGATAAAGCAGTTTTTGCAGTTATCAACCTCTTTATTGAGGGGAAATTCTATTCCATGTTTTCCTTTCTTTTTGGCCTTGGTTTTGTAATATTTATTGAGAGGGCCAGGGCAAGAAGCAGCAGGCCGACACTTCTTTTTTATAGAAGGCTTTTCATATTACTGCTTATAGGTTTAGTTCATGCTTTTTTTATCTGGTTTGGAGATATTCTCGTTTCTTACGCACTACTTGGTTTATTATTGCCCTTATTCTTTAACCGCAAACCTAAAACCATTCTTATATGGATTGCAGTATTTTTCTTTATAGCAGTACTACCTGTGGCTTTAATGGTTTTATCCACAGGGCTATTAGATGAAGCAGGCTATGCTGCTTACATGCAGGAATTTTTTGCCGTTATGGAAAGTAAGGTAGACAATTCTCTTTATGCCTATAGTCAGGGTACCTTTGCTGAGCTAATGGCCCAGCGTGTGGAGGACACCCTCTTTACATATAATTATTTCTTTTTTGTTGCACCTTTAATTTTTCCCATGTTTTTATTAGGTCTTTATGCCGGCAAAAGGGGTGTGTTCCAGAACATTGAGGCCAATCTCCCCTCTATAAAAAGAATTTGGAAGTGGAGTTTGATTATTGGCTTTACCATGAGCATTGTAAAATATACAAGCAAACTTCAGATAGACCCGGTTACTGCCTCTTTCTATGATTTGATTAACATGGGTGCCAGGGTTTTTGCAGATCCTGGTCTAAGTGTTTTCTACATGACATCAATTGTGTTATTGTACCAAAATAGACAATGGATGGAGAGATTAAAGCCCCTGGCATATGTGGGCAGAATGGCCTTAAGCAATTATCTGTTCCAATCCATGGTTTGCACAACTATTTTTTACAGTTATGGGTTGGGACTTTATGGCCAGGTTGGGCATGCTGCAGGAATGGTTTTGACAATTACTATTTTTACTGCTCAAATCTTTATCAGCAGATACTGGTTAGAACGCTATCGCTTTGGCCCCATGGAGTGGGTTTGGAGAACCTTAACCTATGGCAAGCTTTCTGGGATGAAGCTAAGGAGCAGGTAAAGGCCAAGTCTTCTTTATTTTTTGGACCATATTGGTAAAATATATATAAACAGAGAAAAGAAAGGATTTGTATGGCAATGGCTTTCAAAAACTATCCAGATAAATGTAACATGTCTGTTAAAGAAAACGTATTTCATGCAAAAAAATTAATTGTACAAAACATCTACAATAGTGCTAGGCTAGAGGGTTGCAATGTTACCTTCCCGCAAACAGAAACCATATTAAGTGGTGTCAATGTTCCAGGAGTTAGTATTGATGATATAGAGTGCATACTTAACCTTAGAAATGCATGGCGATATATGCTAAAAACAATTGAAGCTCCATTGACTTTGGATTATATCTGTAAAATACACTCTGAGGTTGCAAGAAATGAAGCTCTAGAATGGGGAGTTTTGAGAAATGGTAAGGTAGGAATATCAGGAACTGCATATATTCCTCCTGTACCAGATGAAAAGGAAATAATAATTAGACTCAACGAAATATTAAGCCTTAACTCTGTAACTTCAAGATCCATATATTATTTTTTATGGGCCACACGTAGTCAATTGTTTTGGGATGGTAACAAAAGAACAAGTACATTAATTGCAAATAAAATACTTATATCTACAGGGAAAGGTATCTTTACTGTTAAAGAAAAAGACCTTCTTGAATTCAATGCCAAATTGCTAGCTTTTTATGATAGGGGGAATTATTCTAAGATTAACGATTTTCTGTATGAAAATTGTATTATTTGCTACTAATAATAGCGACACCTTAACTGGGTATTTTAGCCATACATAAAAAATAAAGGGGGCATGGCCAGCTGCTTAAAAAGCAGTTTGCCATACTCCCTTTTGTAATACTTGTGAAGCTATACCAAGCTCAGCTCTTTACCTTTGCCAATCTAGAATCAACATCCTGCCAGTTTACCAGGTTCCACCAGGCTTCTATCCAGGCAGGTCTTTTGTTTTGATACTTAAGATAATAGGCATGCTCCCACACATCACAGACAAGAAGTGGAATTGCTCCCCAGATGGTTAAATCCTGATGCTTTTCAGCCTGCATAATTTCCAATCTGTTTCCATGGGGATTCCATACGAGAATTCCCCATCCAGAGCCTTCAACGGCAGCTGTTGCTGCAGAAAACTGCTTTTTAAAAGCTTCAAAGCTCCCAAAGTCCTTTTCTATTTGTTCAGCAACTTGTCCAGTAGGGGAGCCGCCTCCATTGGGCGACATGTTGTTCCAGAAAAGGGTATGGAGTATATGGCCTGATCCATGAAAGGCCAACTCCCTTTCCCAGTGCTTGACCAAGCTGAAATCCCCAGCTTCCCTTGCCTCGGCAAGCTTTGAGACTGCATTGTTAAGCCCATCAACATAAGCCTTGTGGTGTGCACCATGGTGGAGCTTTACTGTTTGCTCATCATAATGGGGCTCCAGAGCATTATATGCATATGGCAATTCAGGCAGTTCGTATTTCATAAAAACATCACTCCTAGTAAGTTTTATTCTTTATATTAACAATAGTTTTATATTTTTCTAAATAATCCTTTTTTAAACCAAGAAATTCACTAAATCTTCAATATTGGCAGGGTTTATTAACGGTTGTTTAAATAAGTAAATATGATAAAATTGTTTAAAGAAAAACTGCCTTTGGTTAAAATCAAAAGATATTGTATTATACGAGCAAGAAAATCTATCAATATGTTTAAATGCTTAATAAAAAATAGCGAGGTGGCAGATATGAAAGCCGTAGAAAATATTAATGAACTCTGGCAAAAAGCAGTAGAGTTTCATGGCCATGCTTGTCCCGGTCTTGCCTATGGAGTAAGGGCAGGTGCACTTGCACTGGAAAAACTAATGTATGGACGTGCAGCAGATGAGGAATTAATTGCCATAGTGGAGACCGATTCCTGCAGTGTAGATGGGATACAAGTAGTAACAGGCTGTACCCTGGGAAAGGGCAATTTAATTTTTAAAGATCTTGGAAAGTCAGCCTTTACCTTTGCCCTGCGTAATAATGGAAAGTCTGTTAGAATAGTTATGGATGCTGGTAACGCCCATAGACCAGATGATGAGTTAAGAGAAAAGGTTATGACAGGCAGGGCCTCTGCAGAGGAGAAGCAGCTTTTTAAAGAAATGAAGGAAAATAGAATCAGGCATATCCTGGAGGCACCAGAGGGTGAGGTGTGCACTGTCCAATGGGTAGATGTTAAACTGCCTGAAAAGGCCCAAATATTCAAGTCAATTCCCTGTGAAGCATGTGGAGAGCTCTTCATGGAACCAAGGGGAAGGATCAAGGATGGCAAGATTGTTTGTTTAAGCTGTTTTAGTGAATATACCAGGGGTTGGTAAGTCAAAATTAATTGAATAAGATAGTGGGGCGGTTACTCTGTCTTATTTTTTAAAGGTACTTAACTGATATTTATGTTCAGTTGTTTATTTTGGATTGATAAAATATGTGAGGTTAAGTTTAGTAGGGGGATTTGTAGTGAACATAACTAAAATAGCAATGATCGTTCCTCGTAAGGATATGGCTACTTTAGCAAGGGATGTATGCCAGGAGCTTGGTGCAAAAGTGCATATCTCCATTGGGGAAGGCTCTGCTGCGATAAATATGGCCAAAAAACTTGCGAGCAATGGTATTGAAATAATTATTAGCAACAGTAAAACTACCTCGGCTATTAAGTCTGTTGTTAACCTGCCTGTGACAGAATTAACCTTTACAAGCTGGGATATACTTTCTGCATTGAATGAGGCGAAAAAAATAAGTGACAAAATAGCTATTATCAAGTGTGAAGCATTAAACTGTAGTATGCATTATGCACAAAGGCTGTTGGGGATATCCTTATACGAGATTAATCTCACCCATGAAGTAGAAAAGTGCTTTTTGGGGTTAAAAGATCTGGGCTTAAAAGTAGCCGTGGTTCAAGAAGAGCATAGACTAGCATGTGAAAAGCACGGCATTATCCCTATTACAATATCATATGGACGTGAATCAATTAGACAAGCAATAACCCTTGCTAGCGATGTATTAACTGCCAAGCAAAATGAGGTTATTAGATTTGAGTGGATTAATAAAGCGTTGGATTCCATGTTTGAAGGCTTGTTGGCAGTTGACCAGAGGGGGATTATATGTTTTATCAATAAGAAAGCTGAAATATTATTAGGCCTTAGCAAAAGTGAAATTTTAGATAAACACTATACAAAGGTACTACCTGAGTTTGCCTTTGAAGATGCATTAAGATTTAAACAGAAACGCATTAGTGATTACCATACCCATAAAGGAATGGGCATAGTAGCTAACATCACACCTATCGTTATTGGTTCAGAGTCCATCGGAGCTGTCTGTACACTAAATGGTGTTGAGATCATTGAAAGGATGAAACAGAAGAGTGCTGTAGATACCAACCATGGTCTATATGCTAATTATACCTTTAATAACTTAGTAACTAAAAGTGATTGCCTAATAAAAGTAATAGAAACAGCTAAGAAGTATGCTGGTGTTGATTCTAATGTATTAATTATTGGAGAGACTGGAACGGGCAAAGAAATATTTGCACAGAGCATTCATAACCATAGTGAACGTAAAAATTATTCTTTTGTAAGTGTTAATTGTGCTGCATTACCGGAAAACCTTCTTGAAAGCGAACTGTTTGGATATGAGGAAGGTGCTTTTACAGGTGCAAAAAAAGGCGGGAAAATAGGTTTGTTTGAACTTGCTGACAAAGGCACGATTTTTCTAGATGAAATTGGTGAAGTATCTTTAGAAATTCAGGCAAGGCTTCTAAGAGTTTTGCAGCAGCGTGAAATTATGAAAGTTGGTGGCAGCAAGCTAATCAAGGTTGATGTTCGAGTGCTTGCTGCAACTAACAAAAATATTTTACAGCTTGTTGAAAAGGGTTTGTTTAGAAGAGATTTGTATCATCGCTTAAATGTATTAAACATTAATATACCGCCTTTAAGAGAGAGACCTAAGGATATACCTGTTCTGGCAAATTATCTTGTCAAAAAAAATTCTAAAAGGCTAAACAGGCCAATGCCTGCCTTTTCCAAAGAAGCCATTGAAATACTTGAAAAGTACAAATGGCCTGGTAATGTAAGAGAGCTTGAAAATATAATTGAAAGAATGGTCGTGTTGAAGGATGGTTTGGAAGTTGCGCCAGATGATTTAATTAATTTGCTTGACACTAGGAACAAAAATGGTGAGCTAGCTAACCAAATATCCATAAACCTAAATCAAACACTTGCGCAAATAGAAAACGGGGTTATCAGAGAAGCTCTTAAAATTTCAAAAACCAAGGAAGAGGCTGCAAACATTTTAGGTATTAGCACAACGACTCTGTGGAGAAAGACGAAAAACCTTTCAAGTTGAAAGAAAGTATTGCAAAATGAAGGATAGGATTAAACTCCTCTTGGGTTCTGGGAAAAACGACAAGTTTTTACAGGGCCCATTTCATTTTGAAAGATTTCGCAAGAGTTATAAGAGGTATTACAAAGGGCCATTCAACTTAAATACTACAGTATCAGGTGCTTTCCATTTCTGGCACAAATATTGCTAAATATATTTAATAGAAAATAAAGAGGATGGATAATGTGAAAAAGATAGGTATAATAGCCGACAACTTAATAGGGGCAAATGATACAGGAGTTCAATTTAGCAAGCATGGTCTAGCTACAACAGTAGTCTTGGAATTAAATAAGCTTAAAAGATTCAAAAATACGGTTAAAGTAATTTCTGTTAATACTGATACTAGACTTTTAACTGCAGACCAGGCCTATGAGCATGTTTCAGAAGTAACAAAGCTTCTAAAAGAAAATGGATGCAGCCATTTTTACAAAAAAATCGACTCCACACTCAGAGGTAACCCAGGAGTGGAGATTAAGGCAGTTATGGACAAGCTTGGGTTAGTAACAAGTATAATAGTACCTGCTTTTTCTGCAAATAATCGTATTGTGGAAAATGGCTACTTGCTGATAGACCAAGGGGGCGATGGAAATAACACAAGCTTTCCAGTATGTCATGTGCCTACGATGCTGGAAAAAGAGGTAAATGAAACAGTAGCTTTAATTAATATAAGCTTTGTCAGACAAGGAATGTTTAGCCTGCAGCAGAAGATTTTAAATTTGAAAGATGCTGGTGCAAAGTTTATTGTGGTTGATGCTGTTACCGAAGATGATTTATACATTATATCTAAAGCCCTCAAGCTTTTTGTTAATGATTCAGTTATTGCCGGATCCGCTGGTTTGGGTGCTTATATGCCAATAGTATTAAATCTTATGGATGATAAAGCTTTTAAGTTTAATAACAAAGAGTGCTCAGTACTAGTATTGGCTGGTACCTATAATCAAGTTACAGCAGATCAAATTAATGAACTTAAAAAGTCATTAAATATTGAAGTTGTTGAGTTTTCAACAGATATACTTAGGACAGGGAATATTAACGAGGAAATTAAAAAAGTGACCTTAAAAGCCGAGGAAATACTTAAAAGAAAAAAGGCAACCCTTATAGCAGTTGATACCCTACTTAAGGATAGACAAGCCTTAGAGGGTTATAAAATATCAGAAAATGTAAGATTGTATGGTAAGCAAATTGCCGATTCACTTGGTTTGATAGCTAAAGAGCTAATAATGAAGGGACTAGTTACTGATCTTGTTATTTCTGGAGGAGGAACTCTAACCCAGGCTACCAAGGTTATGGGAGCTTGTGGAATTACTTTAGAAAAAGAACTTCTGCCTGGAATTCCATCGGGACGACTTAAAGGTGGAGATTGTGATGGAATCCATATAGTTACAAAAGCAGGTGGATTTGGCACAGAGGACTCCCTGGTTAAAATTGTACGGTATTTAGAAAAAGGTAATATTTACGCAATATATGATTGATGATAGCAGAATAGGTGTAGCTTATCTAATAGCATTAGCACTAATGGAGGGGGTGCAGAGTTCAAATTTAATATAGGAATAATAATTGATGCTGTTAGATAGGGTGCTTTAACAATAAAGAGAAAACAAGGGGGAGAATAATTTGAGGAATCATAAGCTTTTAATTTGTGTTGTTTTGCTTGTTTCAATGTTGGTTTTTGTTGGTTGTTCTGGTAATAAGGAAACAGCTCCATCAGGTGGAGAAACTGAAAAACCTAAACCAGTTGTACTTAAATTGGGTCATATTGTTTCTGATGAAGATATTTGGCACAAGGCTGCACAAAGATTTGCCGAGTTAGTCGATGAGAAAACAAATGGAACTGTAAAGATTGAACTATACCCTAACTCAACACTAGGTAATGATAGAGATATGGCAGAAGGTATGCAAATGGGTTCAGTAGACTTTGCATTAATTGCGGGAGTTATTGGCAACTTTGAACCTTCATTCCAAATATTAGAATTGCCTTATCTAATCGAAGATGAAGAACACTTACGTAAGGTTATTTATGGACCAATAGGAGAGCAATTAGCGGCAAATCTCTTAGAAAGCTCAAATATTAGAGCTTTAACTTACTGGGAAAGGGGACCAAGGCAGTTAACAACTAACAAACCAGTAAATTCAGTTGCAGATGTACAAGGCTTGAAGTTAAGAGTTGCAGAGATACCACCCTGGGTAGCTGCTTGGAGAGCAATAGGAGCTAACCCAACTCCAATGGCTTGGGGTGAGGTATATAGTGCATTAGAACAAGGCGTTGTTGATGCCCAGGAAAATCCAATTCCATATATCCATGCTAACCACGTTTATGAAGTTCAAAGCCATATTGCAATGACTAGCCATAAGTTTGAATATGTTACTTTATCAATGAGCAACAGAACTTATGAAAAACTAACACCTGAACAGCAACAAGCTATTTATGAAGCTGCAAGGGAATCTGCCGAGTACCAGAACCAATTAGTGGCTGAATTAACAGATAAGCTTCTTGACGATATGGTAAACAATAAAGGCATTACTGTTACTTATCCAGATGTCAGTGAATTTGCTGATAGGGCCAAAACTGTTCACTTAGAATTTGCTGAAAGATATGGTATGGACTTATATGAAGCAATCCTTGAAGCTGCAAAGTAAGTTCTAGAAAAACTACAATATAATACAGCATTCCTCAATCTGGGGAATGCTGTAAATATACCACAAGGGGGGATGTGAGGTGTTTTCTCGACTGGAAGAAAAGCTCTATAAAATCCTGTATTATTTTTGCTCCTTTTTAATGTTTTCCATGTTAACAATAATCTTTACCCAGGTAGTATTCAGGTATGTCTTTCAAAACTCCATATCATGGTCAGAAGAGCTTGGACGATATATTTTTGTGTGGATGACTTTTTTTGGAGCAGTACTGGCTTTACGCAGAAGATCTCACGTATCATTAGACAGTTTGATTAATCAATTTCCGCCATGGTTGTTTAAAGCTATTAAGGTTTTCGGTTATATACTGATGATAGTTTTTGCTGCAGTCCTTTTTTATAATAGCTTCACAATGCTGCAATTGGGAGCTAGACAGCTTAGTGCTGCCATGCAAATTCCCATGAAATATGTATATTATGCTTTACCTATAAGTACTGCATTATTGGTCTTATATTTATTTAGAAATCTTATAGAGGACATAAAGCAGTGGAAGGGGTGATAACTTGGTTGGAGTATTATTTATAACATTTTTTACACTAGTATTGTTAGGTATACCAGTAGCTTTTGTATTAGGAATAGCATCAACGGCCTCTCTGGTATTCGCTGGTGGTTATCCTATTACTGTAGTAATTCAGAGGATGTTTGCTGGTGTGGACTCTTTTCCTCTCATGGCTATTCCATTTTTTATGTTGGCCGGTTCCCTGATGCATAGGGGGGGTATAACAAAAAGAATTATTGACTTTGCCCTTGGGTTAGTTGGAGGAATTAAAGGAAGCTTGTCACAGGTAGTATCCATTGCAGGTGTAATTATGGGAGGCATCTCAGGCTCCGGTGTAGCAGACACTGCAGCCATCGGATCTCTCATGGTTCCAGAAATGGCTAGAAGGGGCTATGATAAAGCTTTTTCCGCATCATTGGTAGCATGTTCTGGTAGTATTGGACTAATTATACCTCCAAGTATTGCCTTAATACTTTATGGAGTAACAGCCCAGGTATCCATTGGAGACTTATTTTTAGCTGGTATTGTGCCCGGTTTATTAATCGGTTTAGGTTTAATGATTATGTCTTACTTCATTGCCATTAAAAACGATTATCCCATGGAAGGCAGGGTATCTGGAACGGAAAAATGGAAAAGGTTCAAGGATTCATCTTGGGCTTTAATGATGCCTATTATTATTATTTTTGGTATTAGATTTGGAATATTTACTCCTACTGAAGGTGGAGCAATTGCTTCAGTCTATGCGATTATTGTAGGAAAGTTTATATATAAAGAGCTAAGTTTTAAGGATATGCCAGATGTTTTTGCCCAGGCAGCCATTAATACAGCAGTTATATCATTTATAATTGCTACAGCTACCTTATTTAGTTGGATTCTTGCCAGTGAACAGATCCCAAGACAGGTTGCCCAGTATATTTTGTCTATCTCTGATAACAAGTATGTTATTTTAATACTTATAAATGCAATGTTATTAGTTGTAGGTATGTTTTTAGATAGTGGTCCGGCAATTATTTTATTAACTCCAGTATTAGTGCCCATTGCAGTTTCATTAGATGTTAACTTAGTACAATTCGGACTAATATTAGTTATTAACGTGACAATCGGCCTGCTTACTCCTCCTGTTGGAACAGCATTATTTGTTGCCAGTAATATTTCGGGAGTTCCCCTGGGTCAATTAAGCAAGGCCATACTGAAATTTATTGCTCTAATGCTGTTTATATTGTTACTTATAACTTACATTCCTGCTTTAACTGTATGGGCAGTACGTTAAGATATATATTAAGCATTACTAGTCTTGAGAATTTCAAAATGAAAGGTGAGAAAAAACCATGCTAAAAAGCCAACACCTTAGAAAAGTAAACACCCAGGGAGATGGACTGCGCCTGGGAAGCGGCTGGACACCATCAGACCTTGCAAAGCCACAGGTGTTAATAGACAGTGTATTTGGAGACAGCCACCCAGGAAGCTATCACCTGGACAAATTAGTAAAATCAGCAAAAAATGGACTATACAGCGTGGGCTGCAAACCGGCAGTATACACGGTAACAGACATGTGTGACGGAATAGCCATGGCCCATGACGGAATGAACTACTCATTACTATCAAGAGAAGTCATAGCAATGATGGTGGAAATCCATGCCCTGAGCTCACCCTTTGACGGCATCATGCTCATATCAAGCTGTGACAAATCAATACCGGCCCATCTCAAAGCATTAGCAAGACTTGACATGCCAGGGATCCATATTAGTGGTGGAGCAATGATGCCAGGACCAGACTATCTATCATCAGAAAAGCTCTATGGCTCAGGCTTCAAAGAAAAAAGAGGGGAAATCACAAGCCATGAACTGCTGGTAGAACAAATCAACTCCTGCCCAACCTGTGGAGCATGTCAATTCATGGGCACAGCCAGCACAATGCAGACCATGTCAGAAGCATTGGGCTTGAGCCTGCCGGGCAACGCCCTGATGCCGGCAAGCATCAACCAGCTGGAGCACTTATCATACAAAGCAGCAGAAAAAGTAAAAGAGCTCATGGAAAAAAGCATAACCCCAAGACAAATACTAACAAGAAAAGCCTTTGAAAACGCAATCGTCATCCATGCAGCAATCTCAGGCTCAACAAATGCAACCCTGCATATACCGGCAATAGCCCATGAAGTAGGCCTGGACATAACAGCAGACCTGTTTGAAGAAATACACGCCAAAGTACCAGTACTAGTAAGCCTGAAAACAAGCGGCAAATGGCCCACAGAACTTCTGTGGTTTGCAGGAGGAGTACCAGGACTAATGATGCAGCTAAAAGACTACCTGCACCTGGATGCATTGACAGTCACAGGCAAAACAGTAGGAGAAAACCTGGAAGAATTAGAAAGAGACGGCTACTTCCAAGTGGGCAAGGGCTACCTAAGAAACTATGGCCTGACAACAGAAGAAGTAATCCAACCAATAGACAAGCCATACAAGCAGGGTGGAGGACTAGCAGTACTATACGGAAACCTGGCCACAGAAGGAGCAGTAGTAAAACACGCAGCAGTAGACCCCAAAATGCACGTCCACACAGGACCGGCAAAACCATATGACAGTGAAGAAGCAGCAGTAGAAGCAATATTATCAGGAGAAATAAAGCCTGGAGACATGATTATCATTAGATATGAGGGACCCCAGGGAGCAGGAATGCCGGAGATGCTTAGAACAACAGAAGCCATATATACAAACCCAGAACTAGTAGCAACAACAGCACTGATAACAGACGGAAGATTCTCAGGAGCAACCAGAGGACCGGCAATAGGTCACGTGTCCCCAGAAGCAGCAACAGGAGGGCCCCTGGCCCTAGTAGAAGAAGGAGACCTGATTACAGTAAACATTCCTGCAAGGAAGCTGGAAATAGTAGGAATAGCAGGCAAAGAAACAAGTAAGGAAGAAGTTGAAAAAGTACTAGCAGAGCGTAAAAAGAACTGGACTAGACCAGTTAAAGAGAACAAGGGTGTTCTAGGGTTATTTCAATCCATGGCCACCTCACCCATGAAGGGCGCTTATCTAAAATGGACTAAATAAGACAATTGAATAGTTAATCTGTCTTATTTTTTAGAGGTGCATAACTGGCATTTTGGTGCTAAGCAATTGATATATAGCCTAAATCTCCTCAACCATATATATATATAAAGAAGAAAGAGGGTATTCATGTGAATAGACCTCTTTCTTCTTTTTGAAGCCTAGCAGTATATATTGTATACCTATGGTTTCACCCTCTTACATACCTCTGCCATTACAATGAAGTTGTCTACAGTTTTAGGCATGAATAGTCCTGAAGCAGTGCCTCCCAGGATGTAGCCTCCACCCCTGCCGGCAGCTTCTATACATTCCAAACTAAGCCTTTCAACTTCCTCCTTTGAAGCTCTAGAAAGGACATTCATATCATCAATGTTGCCTACCAGGCACATTTTATCACCAAGACGCTCTTTGACAACCTTAAGATCCACATCTCCTAATGGCGGCGCTTCTAAAGGATCTAAAGCATCAGGGCCTATTTCAATGATATCATCTATTACATCCATCATTTTATCATGCATGTGCATGTAGGCTATCCCTCCACATTCGTGGATAGTGTCTACCAGCTGCTTATCATACTTTACAATTATATCCTTGAAGAAGTGAGGCGGTAATACCCTGGGAGATGCATACTCTGCACCAATTATTCGCCAAACCTTTACCCCTAATTTGCTTGCATTCCTGATTACATCACAAGCCCTTATTACAAGTGCATCTAATAAGCTGGTAATCAGCTCCTTGTTGCTAAAAGTTTGAATAAGGTTCTCTTCAGTACCAAAGTAATATGCAGGACAATAGAAGGGATTAGATATTTCCCCAAGAACAAGCCCTTGTGTACCAATGTAGCTCTCCCATTTATAAAAGTTTTCCATGGGCGGATCAAGGGGTTTATAGGGAATGGAGAGGAACTTTTCCACATCCTCTGGAGTTTTGAAGAGATGTTCAACATACCAATCAATATGATCTCCAGTTGGTTTTATTGTGGCAGTTAAGTCTCCCTTGGGAGTGTGAATCACTTCTCTTATGTTGCCATCTGGTGTAGAAAATCTTTTGCTGATATTATGCGGCACACCTCCAATCCAGGTTTCAGCCTTGCTTCCGGGACGTACAGCCACCATAATATCGGTATGCTCTACAAGCCTGTCAGCATAATCCTTTGGAGCAAGTCCAAACCAGGCATCAAAAACAAATGGTGAGCATGGTATTCTGTCTGATTCCATAAATTGCAGGGTTCTTAAAATTCTTTCCTTTGAGGTTAATTCCATAATCTCTCTCCTCTTGTGATATTAGTGCTTGCACACGGATAGTAACAGTTTTTTAGCATTGCTTAAATGTTGGTTCATTGCCATATAGGCTTCCCAGGGCTGCCCAGCTTTCATTTTTTCATAAATTTCATAATGCTCATTTACCGTTTCACGCATTCGTCCTTCAGTTTTTAATGTATCCATACACAATCTATATACGCGAATACGAAGATCGTCAAAGGTTTCTACAAATTTATTGTTATTAACAAAATTGATTATATGCCTATGGAATAACTCATCTACCTCAGTAAACCTATAGCTGTTCATGTACCCTGCTGCCTCTTTCTGTGTATCAATTAGGGTATAGAGTGAGTTCAACAAATCTTGTGCTGCATGGCTGTTGACTTCCCTTGCTATGGATACAACACAAAAGCCCTCTATTGCCTGGCGAATTTGAAAGGTGCTTTCAATATCTGCTGGAGATATTTCCTTAACAATAATTCCCTTGGATGGTAGAGTTTCCAGCAGGCCTTCCTGCCTAATCTGCAGTATTGCTTCTCTTACAGGGGTTCGAGATACCCCTAAAAAATCTGCAAACCACTGCTCAGAATAAATTCTTCCTGCTTCTATTTCGCCCTTGAGAATTGCTTTTTTTAAGTAGCTGTAGGCTTGTTCTTTTAAGGTAGTTTTTGATATAAATTGGTTCATCTAACAACCTCCTTACCATGCAGTATACTGCATGGGGAATACTGCTGTCAATGTATTAGAAACTTTTTAGTTACAGGTTATTTACAGAAATTTATTCTGCTTATATGTTGTTATATTGCAGCTATTGGGAAGGAAGGAGGTGTTCTGTGCAGAAATATTAAACTAAGAAAAAAGCAGAAAAGGTGATATACTAATGCTTTCTCAAGATGAACTGGCTTATATTTTAGAAAAGGCATATATACCCGAGCATTTGCCAGGTTACTTTCAGACCTTTTCCAAAATGGAAGCTTTTATAGAAGATAAGCTTCTATATTATAAGCTTGAAGATGTGATAAGCTTCATTGGGTATCCTCTAGGAGCAGTTGAACTTTATTTAGTGAATCAGAATAGGGATAGAGCATATAAAGAAATGTCTGTTGTGCTGGAGAAGGTAGTGGAGAAATACAAGCCTAAAGAAGTAAAAATTATAGCACCAATAGAACCTCCTTTAAAAGGCTACAAGCTAGAAAATACCACTGTGGAAAGGGACAGCTACTCTGTTTTAGATGTACAAAACCTAAGGATACCATCTAAAGTCAAAAATATGGTTAGCAGGGCCGGCAGGGAGCTGGAAATCACCATCAGCAGGGATTTTTCCATACATAACCACAAGCTGCTTTTGGAGTTTTTAAAGCAAAAGAGGCTTTCTGATACAGCAAGCAGCTTTTTCCACCATATCCCTGATTATATTGCCCATTCTGAGAGTGCTGTGGTCATTAACGCATACAGGTCAGGACGAAGAACAATGGATGAGCTTTTGGGGTACAACATAGTGGATTTCAGCCACGGTGGCTTTTGTTTCTATCTTTTCAACATCACTGGAGATGAGGAGGACCACGTGCCCGGAACCTCTGACCTCCTTCTATATGAAATGGTGCAATTAGCGAAAAAGAAAGGCAAGAAGTACATTAACATGGGCCTGGGAATTAATAAGGGCATTAAAAAATTCAAGGAAAAGTGGGGGGCAAAAAACCTTATAGGCTATAATTTTATGTCCTATCAAAAAACTGCTCCCTGGTTTGCATTTTTTTACTCAAGGAAATAAATATGCAGTATATTTCTGCGCTGATAGTTAGAAAAAGGCCGGCCAGGGTAACTGAGATAATTATCCTATGGGCCGGCCCCTTCTTAGCATTGTAAACTGGTTTTTAGAAGATGCTTAATTTAGTTAGCAAATAGTCCAACTGCTTTTTCCACTATATTGCTAACGGAAAATCCCATGTGCTCCAGTAAAACCCTGCCTGGTGCAGAAGCACCAAAGCTATCTATGCCAATGATGATGCCCTTATCACCAACAAAGTCTCTCCAACCTAATGAGCTTCCAGCTTCAACAGATATTCTCCTTGAAACTGAGGCTGGAATAATACCTTCCCTATAGTTAATCGGCTGCTCTTTGAACAGTTCCCAGCTCATCATACTGACAACTCGTGCATCAATGCTTTTGTTCCACAGCTCTTTTTGGGCCTCAAGGGCCAAGGCCACCTCTGAACCGGTAGCCAGGATTATCAGGTCCGGGCTTGTACCCTTTTCCCTCCCAATAATATACGCGCCTTTTTGTGCTTCCATTGAGCTATTTTCCAGGATAGGCAGATTCTGCCTGGTTAGGATAATAGCTGTTGGCCCATCCTGCCTTTCCAGGGCAGTCAACCATGCTGCAGTTGTCTCTCTAGCATCACAGGGGCGGAGTACATGCATATTGGGAATTGCCCTTAAGGCTATCAGGTGCTCGATTGGTTGATGGGTAGGACCATCCTCTCCAACTCCTAGTGAATCATGTGTAAATACATAAATCACAGGTAGACCCATTAGGGCAGCAAGCCTTATAGAAGGCTTCATGTAATCAAAAAATACAAAGAAGGTTGAACCAAATACCCTGAAGCCTCCATGAAGGGCCATGCCATTTAGGATGCCTGCCATGGCATGCTCTCTAATGCCAAAAAACAGGTTGCTGCCTTCAGGAGTGTGGGCCTGAAAGTCACCCATATTTTTTAGATAGGTTTTTGTTGAAGCATTAAGATCTGCTGAGCCTCCAACAAGGTTGGGCAGATAATTAGTAAGCTTATTCATGACCTGACCGGATGCACTGCGGGTGGCAATGGGCTTATCTTCAAAATTCCAAAGCTCACTATCCTGCAGCAGCTGGTCAGGCAATTTATTTAAATGCCAGGTCTCCCATTCCCTTGCTAACCCGGGATATGCTTGCTTGTAGTTGGAAAATAATTGCTTCCATTCCTGAGAATATGAATTAAGCTTATTTGTCAGCTGAAAAAAGTGCTGCCTAACTTCTTCAGGCACATGGAATTCCTGGGTGTAATGCCAGCCTAGATTCTTTTTAAGGCCTGCCAGCTCCTCCCTGCCCAGGGGAGCACCATGCACATCAGCCTTGCCCTGTTTGGTGGGGCTTCCATAGCCAATGATGGTTTTTAGCATAATGAGAGCAGGTCTTTCACTATCCTTTTTTGCTTCTTTCAAGGCTGCTAATATTGCTGCTGTATCATTACCATCCTGGACATTAATAACCTGCCAGCCGTAGGCCTTAAACCTCATGCCCACATCCTCAGTGAAGGTTAGGGATGTATGGCCATCTATGGTAATGGTGTTGTCGTCATATATACATATGAGCTTGCCCAGCTTTAAATGTCCTGCCAGGGAGGCAGCCTCTGAACTGATACCCTCCATCAGATCTCCATCACTTGTAAAGATGTATGTATAATGATCTACAATTTCATACCCATCACGGTTAAACCGTGCAGCCAGCCTTTTTTCTGCAACGGCCATACCTACTCCATTGGCAAAGCCCTGACCCAGGGGGCCTGTTGTAGTTTCTACTCCCACTGTATGTCCGTATTCAGGGTGTCCGGGGGTTTTACTCCCTAATTGACGAAAACTTTTAATGTCTTCCATGGTCAGGCCATAGTCAAATAAATGCAGCAGGGAATAAAGGAGCATGGAGCCATGGCCGGCAGAGAGAATAAACCTGTCCCTGTTAGGCCATTTGGGATCATGGGGGCTGTGCTTTAATACCTGGGACCATAAAACATACCCTGCTGGAGCCAGACCCAGGGGAAGACCTGGATGACCAGAGTTTGCCTTTTCAACTGCCTCTGCAGACAGAACGCGAATAGTATTTATTGATAGCTGCTGCTCAATGGTTGTCATAAATAACCTCCTTGGGAAGATAATTAGTCCTAGTGCTATTATACACATATATCATGGTTTTTCCAGCATTACCAAAACTGCCATTGTTAAATCCAAGGTATTCTTAGATATTAGGAACATGTCCTTTGCATTTATAAAGCTGTCAGCAGCAACCACCGTCATGTATTAAAACTACATAATATAAACTCCCGCTTCAAAAAAAGCAGGAGTCCAAACAAGCCAATTTAATTCCATACCGTCCAGTTTAGCTGCTATTAATCTAATTCCAGGCTGATGTCCAGTGACTTTACCGAATGGGTTAATTCTCCCACAGAGATTATGTTTACACCTGTTGCTGCAACTTTTTTAACAGTATCCATGGTAATTCCACCTGATGCCTCAACTAATGCCTTGCCATTTACTAGCTCCACAGCTCTAACCATGAGATCTAGAGGCATGTTGTCCAGCATTATAATATCTGCCTTGTTGTCAAGGGCTTCCTGAACCATATTAAGATTTTCTGTTTCCACTTCAATTTTAACAGTAAAGGGGAGTTGTGCTCTTAATATGGCCACTGCCCTGGTGATGCTGCCTGCTGCTTTAATATGGTTGTCCTTGAGCATTACTGCATCATAGAGTCCAAAGCGATGATTGCTGCCGCCACCTGCTTTGACAGCATATTTTTCAAGTATTCTTAAACCTGGGGTGGTTTTTCTTGTATCTACAATCTTTACGGGATAGCCTATAGTTTCCTGGACATAACCATGGGTTTTAGTTGCAATGCCAGACAGACGCTGCAGAAAATTTAATGCGACCCTTTCACCAGATAGAATTGCCCGGAGTGAACCGGAAAAGCGGGCCAATATCATTCCAGGACTGACATATTCTCCATCGTTTATTAACTCTTCCCAGGTCATACCTGGATCAAGGCTTTCAAAAACCATTTTTGCAACTGGCAGACCAGCTATAACACCCTCACCTTTTGCCAGAAGATAACCCTGGCCCAAGGTATCTGGAGGAAAAAGGCTAAAGGTAGTAAGATCGGTGTGACCCACATCCTCTGCAATTGCTTGAGCAACTATTTTCCGTACCTGACAATTGTTGATATCCATAATAATATTACCTCCCCCTGAGATTTGCTCACAGTTCTAGCCATGGCTGTTTCTTGTTTCTTTAAAGAATAGCTAGCTTTACATGGGTTCAGCTATGCCAAGAAGTTGGCAAATATTCCTCAATGCATTTTAGATGGAGTAATACCCTGTTTATCACTGCTTTGGCTGCTGCTTTGAGCATCTGACCGGTAATGTGCGCCACAGCTAGTTTTTCTTGTCAGTGCACCCTGGGTTATAAGATATGATACTATTATTTTATTTTGAAGTTCCAGACCTTCCCTGGAACCTAATTCACTAAGAAGAAGAGGGAAGAGCCTTTTTAAGAATTTCATTTGACTATTTAAGCCGCGGGCATCTCTAATTACTCCCACATTGGTTTGCATGGATTTTTTCAGCTGCCTGTCATACTCCTGCAGCTTTGCCTTTGTAACCCTTGCTGTATTTTGTCCAGTATATTTTAAAGTTAAAGGCTTAATTTTAGGCGTGCGGGCTTCATACTGGCATGAAGCCGCCTTGGCTGTCCTATAACCAAAAACAAGACACTCTAACAGGGAATTGCTGGCAAGCCTGTTTGCCCCGCTTGCTCCATTACATGCCACTTCTCCGCAAGCAAATAGTCCTTTGATACTTGTTCTGCCCCAGGTGTCAGTTTCTATACCACCCATGAGATAATGGGCACCAGGTGTAACTGGTATCATGTCCGAGCTGGGATTAATTCCAAGCTGGTTACATGTATTGTATATGGTAGGAAAACGCCTTTTGAAAAAGTCCCTTGCAAAACCAGTTGCATCCAGATAAACCTTTGGAGAGTTCCCCTTTGAAGAACCTCTGGCCATTTCAGAATAAATAGCTCTGGTAACAATATCTCTGGGAGCCAGATCTGCCAGGGCATGATATTTAGGCATGAAACTTTCCCCTTTATCATTTCTCAACACAGCACCCTCACCACGAACGGCTTCTGAAATAAGAAAACCCTGCAGGTTTTCATGATCCAGCATGGTGGGATGGAACTGAACAAATTCCATATGGATTGTTCCAGCACCCATCCTGGCGGCCATGGCTATACCGTCACCTGTTGCCCCAGGGGGGTTTGTCGTTTTCTCATAAAGCTGGCCTATTCCACCGCTGGCCAGGACAACAGCCCTGGAATAAATAGGGTATGGCCTGCCTTCTTTTGACAGAACAAGCACCCCTGTACACTGTCCTTCCTGGGAAAGCAAGTCAACGGCCATGGTGTTCTCTAATACATAAATATTGGCTGTACTAGCTAACTTTTCTGCAAGAACCTGGCAGATGATTTTCCCTGTAGCGTCTCCCCCTGCATGAAGGATTCGGGGAATTGAGTGAGCCCCTTCCCTGGTCAGGCAGATGCTGTTGGCTTTTTGATCGAAGGGTACTCCTATTTCCATGAGTTTTTTTATGTGAGCAGGGCCTTGTTCTGTAAGGATCTTGACTGCCTTTAAATTGCAAACTCCTGCACCGGCTGCAAGGGTATCCCTGAGGTGAATGGCTGGGCTATCCTCCTTGCCAACTGCAGCTGCAATTCCTCCCTGGGCATACAAGGAACTTCCGTCAGGAAACTTGTCCTTGGATATGACTAAAACACGCCCATATGCAGATAGGTGCAGGGCACAATACATCCCGGCTATTCCGCTGCCAATAACTACAAAGTCAGTAATATCAGCTGATGTACTATTTAAATCGAAATTCATCAAGTATCTGGGGAACAATTAAACCACTCCCATTCCAGCAGTATCATTACCTGCCAGGATAAACTGCCAACCTACACCTAAGATACACCTGTAGTTAGGTACTTTCATCATGGACTAAACCACATACATTCAGGATAATACATGGCAGGAGACAAGAAGCAGGAATTATGGCAAAAGTTTCATCAATTAACCTGCTGTAACCTGCAGCATCCTTTCAAGGGTCCCATATGCCGCCAGCCTAACAGCCTCCTTCACCTTTATCTGGGGTTCCAGGGTTTCCAGAGCATCCTTTATTTTGGTCAGGGTGGTCATCTTCATATTTGGGCAGATAAGGCCCTGGGATAATAGATAAAACTCCTTGTGGGGACTTTCCTTTTTAAGGCGATAAAGCATTCCCATCTCAGTTCCAACAATAATTTTTTGTGCCCTGGATTCCCTGGAAAAACGCAAAATTTCTGAAGTGCTGCCAACGTGGTCTGCCAGGGCTACAACCTCTGGTCTGCATTCTGGGTGAACAACAATGACTCCATCAGGGTGATACTGGCGAACCTTTTCTATATCCTCAACCTTAACCCTGTGATGAGTTATGCAGCATCCGTCCCAGGGTATTATTTCCTTGTGGGTCTGTCTTGCCACATAGTTTGCCAGGTTTTTATCAGGCACAAAGAGTATCTGGTTTTCTTCCAGGGAATTCACTATTCTTACAGCATTGGAAGAGGTGCAGCAAATATCACTTTCAGCCTTTACTTCAGCTGAGGAATTTACATAGCACACAACAGCAGCCTCTGGATAATCTTTTTTCTTCTCGCGAAGGGCTTCAGGGGTAATAGTATCAGCCAGGGGGCAGCCGGCATTTTTGTCAGGCAGTAATACAATTTTGTCTGGAGACAAAATTGAGGCACTTTCAGCC
Source organism: Desulfitibacter alkalitolerans DSM 16504 (assembly GCF_000620305.1). NCBI lineage: Bacteria > Bacillati > Bacillota > Clostridia > Neomoorellales > Desulfitibacteraceae > Desulfitibacter > Desulfitibacter alkalitolerans. Next base: position 152,759 of record NZ_JHVU01000018.1, read on the forward strand.
ATGAAATGGACACCACAAAAAACAATTACATCTGCATGGGTTGATGCAGCAAGCTTGCTTAAAGCAAAGGAATCTCCTACATAATCTGCAATTTCTTGAACCTCATCTATCTGATAGTTATGAGCCAGGATAATAGCATTGTGTTGTTCTTTTAACCTTTTTATTTCTGCAGCTGTATCATTTACCTTCATTAATCTGTAATCTCCTCTCCTTTGAGTTCGCTGAAGCCAGCCTGTGTAAATACACCTGTCTTGTCAGGTGCTGACAAAAAAATTTTAACCCATGAAACGGCCCCCGTCAATTATAAAGAAAGAATCTATTGTCTTAGCAGCAGGCCTGCCCTGTCTAGTTCTCTTTCAATATGACCAAAAACCTCTTCACTTGCAGCTTCAACTGTGTGCAGATGTACTCCGTGGGTCAAGGCAGAAAGGGGTTTAGAATTAGAAGCTTTAATATTGCTGATAAAGCTGGCAATATCCCTGCGGGAGCCCAGCATGAGCATTCCCCTTAACTCCCCGTATACTGGATGCTCCACTATAACATCCAACACTCTGCCGCCGGCATCCACTATAATTTCAAGCTCCTGAAGCATTTCCTCAAAGGTATGACAGGTGGCAAAGGTTTTTCTGTAAGGGGTAGTGGTTAGAGCCCGCATCAAAAGGTAGCCCTGGGGTGTGGCTAATATCTGCTCGCCGCCGGCCCTTAATAAGGAAATATCCTGAACTATAATCTGCCGACTTACAGATAATCTGGCTGCAAGCTCAGAGCCTGCCATTGGCTGTTCCGCTGTTTTTAGAATGGCTAGAATATTATTTCGGCGGGTAATGGGATTCATAAAATTCACCTCCAAATACATATCATTATAATACTTTTTCTTTTCCTCAAGAAATTTAGGCAGACATGGTAGAAAATTTTAGCTTTCTAGTATATTATACACATATCAGTAAATTTTTCTATGATATAAAGTTTTATTAAACCAGAAGAGGCCTGCCAATAAAGTCAGATCTGGGATGGTTAAAACTTACAAGGACTAGGGGATAGACTTGATGAAATTAAGATTTCTGGGGACAGATGATCCCTTGGCATATTTGTCTTATTTTATTGTATGCATAGTATGGGGCTCTACATATTTAGCAATTAAATTAGGAATTGATAATATACCTCCTGCAATATTCGCAGGGATACGTTTCGCTGCAGTAGGCATTATTATGTATATTTATGCCCGGGCAAGGGGCTTGAGGATGCCGTCTACCTTTCAGGATCTTAAACATGCTGCCATAGTGGGATTATTTCTGCTTACAGGTGCAGCAGGCCTTGTTTTCTGGGGCCAACAGCATATTTCCACCAGCCTGGCTGCAGTTCTTATTGTAACATCGGTACTTTTTACTGCCTTAATTGATAGCTTCCTGCCCCAGGGCAATAGGGTTGGCAGGAGAGGATGGTTGGGTCTTATCTGTGGTTTTATGGGGGTGGGCATCCTTTTTTTGCCAGAATTGGAGGTTGGCAATACCAGCTTACACGGTCTTTTTGGTATACTTGCTGCCTCGCTTTCCTGGGCAATAGGGTCATTATATTCTGTACGCAAACCCACATCCTCCTCAATGATACCTAACATTGCAGTACAATCATTAATTGGGGGAGGGGCTTTGCTGATTATTGGGCTGCTGACAGGCGAGGCTGCCCATGTGCAAATAACTCCAGTTGCCCTGGCAGCGTTATTATACTTGATTATTTTTGGTTCCGTTATAGGCTATAGTGCCTATATCTACCTATTAAAGGTCATTCCACCTTACAAAGCCGTAACTTATTCATATATTAATCCTGTAGTGGCAATAATTCTGGGCTTCATAGTTTTAGGTGAACCAATTAATCTGGAAATGGCCCTGGGTGCAGTAGTTATCATAGCTGGAGTTCTTCTTGTCCAATCAGATAGGCTGCCTGTTCCCCAAAACGTAAGTGCACAAGATACTGATGTGTCGGGCTAGTCATTGTTTACGTCAAGCTGCGGGAGGTGGAAGGATATGGGGGCTAAATTACTGGAAGTAAATAATTTGAGTGCTGAATTTAACAGTGACAAGGGCAGCTTTCAAGTTTTAGCTGATATCTCTTTTACCCTTAGCCGGGGAGAAACCCTGGGTATAGTTGGTGAAAGTGGCTGTGGTAAAAGTTCAGCTGCCTTTTCCATCATGAACATGCTGCCCTACGGGGGAAAGGTAACCCGGGGCAATATATTTTTTAAAGGCAGGGATCTTTTAACCCTTAATGACAGGGACATGCAAAAAATTAGAGGGAATAACATTGCAATGATATTTCAGGATCCCATGACAGCTTTAAACCCTGTCCATACCATTGGCTACCAGATAGCTGAGGCCCTAATGATACACAAGGGTTTAAGCAGGGGACAGGCCATGGAGCAGGCCCTGGAGGCTTTGAAACGTGTGATGATTCCCATGGCAGAATTAAGACTTAGAGAATATCCCTTTCAAATGTCCGGGGGTATGAGCCAACGGGTCATGATTGCCATGGCTTTAATTTGTAATCCAGAGGTGCTTATAGCAGATGAGCCTACTACTGCACTGGACGTTACAATACAATCCCAGATAATGGATTTATTGATAGAATTAAGGGAGGAACTAAAAACAGCAATTCTCTTAATAACCCATAACCTTGGAGTGATAGCTGAAATGGCACAGAGGGTTGCTGTAATGTATGCAGGTCGGATTGTAGAATTAGGCCATGTAAAAACAGTATTAGAAGAGCCCCTTCATCCCTATACAAAGGGGCTTTTAGAATCCATGCCTGGTATTCACAGTAAGGGAAAGAGGCTTCATGTAATCAGGGGTTCAGTTCCTGATTACATGAATTTACCTGACGGGTGTACCTTTCATCCTCGATGTTCCCAAGGCATGGAATTGTGTAAAAGGGATATTCCTAAACTAATTAGTATTACCGAAAACCATTTTGTTCGCTGCTGGAGGGTGAAGGCTGAGTGAATAAAACCCTATTAATGAATAAAACCCTATTAAAGGTGGAAAAGGTTAAAAAATATTTTCCCGTAGGTGGTGGAATACTTCAAAAGCCAGGTTATACTGTCAAGGCATTAGATGGCGTATCCCTTTGCCTTGATCAGGGAGAAGTTCTGGGTATTGTAGGAGAAAGCGGTTGCGGCAAGAGTACCCTGGGAAGGGTAATCCTGGGATTACTTGGACCTACGTCAGGACGCATCCTTTTTGAGGATAGGGACTTAGGTCAACTATCAAGGGAGGAGCTAAGACGTACTCGAAGAGACATGCAGATGATTTTTCAAGACCCCCAGGGTTCATTAAATAATAGAATGACGGCTTCTTATATTATTAAGGAGCCTTTGATAGTCCATAAAATAGGAAATGAGAGGGAGCGTAAGGAAAGGGTGCAGATGCTCCTGGAATTGGTAGGCTTGACTGGGAATTACGGAAAGAAATATCCCCATGAGTTTAGTGGTGGGCAGCGGCAGCGTATTGGTATTGCCAGGGCCCTTGCTTTAAACCCCAAGCTCATTATCTGTGATGAGCCGGTTTCGGCCCTGGATGCATCCATTCAAGCTCAGATCTTAAATTTATTACAGGAGCTGCAGGAAAAATATAAATTAGCCTATGTTTTTATCTCGCATGATTTAGGGGTGGTAAGGCACATTAGCCATAGGGTTGCAGTAATGTATCTAGGGAAAATAGTGGAGCTTGCAGATAAGGAACATGTCTATGAAAACCCCTTGCATCCCTATACCAGGGCATTACTCGAAGCCATGCCGATACCAAGGGTGGAAGGCAGGAAAAGGTCTCCCGCGTTACAGGGTGAAATTCCAAACTCAATAAACCCACCTTTAGGCTGTAGGTTTTCCACCAGGTGCCCCCATGTCCGTGAAATATGTAAAGGTGTTGAACCAGAGCTAAGAGAGGCAGCCAGTGGTCATTTTGCTGCCTGTAATCTAGTATAGCTCCAGCTAGTTGTGTAAAAAAACAGATATTACTGCCTGGTCATGGGAAAATTGTTTTGAGATAAATAATCTATTCTGCCTTGGAAACTTCTTGTCTGGGTTTCATTTTTGAGCTTCCAAACCAGACCAGGGCAAAGCCTAGCAAGAACAGAACCAGGTAAAGAATACTAAAGTTGTAGGGTATCAGCCCCCTGGCAGAACCAATGATCAGTCCAGCAAAAGCGTAGGAGAGAATTATCCTGTGGTTAATATAAAAGGTATTAATGGCATTTGCCAGCAGTAAAATTCCCAGAATACTGCCTATTCCAAATAGGGAAAGGTACAACACATTAAGCTCAGCTATAAAAAACAGCATGGAGTCATAAATACCCAGGATAATAAGAATAGAGCTTCCAGGAATTCCGGGAATAATCATTGCTGCACTTGATAAAGCTCCACCTAGAATAAGTAAACCCCAATTAATGTCCATATTAAGAGCAAAATCGCCTATTGATTCAAAAACTAGGACAAAGCCAGTAATTATCCCAAGGACCATGGCAAGTACTCCCTTTTTATCGGGTTTTGGGCAGCAGCTAACAACGGGTTTGACCGATGCAAGAAGGCAGCCCAGAAGGAAAGCAGCAGTTGCATCCCTGTAGAATTGGAAAAACAATGTAAAGGCCAGACCTCCCAGATAAACACCAAAAATTAATCCTAAACACAGGGGTAAATAGGGTTTAAGATTGAGCCTTGCTATATCTCTAATAACCTGCTCATAAATGCCAAATATTAAAAATACGGTACCACCGCTCATTCCTGGCAGGACAATAATAATGCCCAGTATTATTCCTTGAATAATCATTGTTGTCATAAAACAAGTCACTGCTCCTCTTTATAGTATAAATACAGTGTATATTATAACACATAACAATCTTATAATTCCCATGGTTTTTGAATAGTGATATACTTTATTTTACAAAACATCATATAGGAGGTATAGAGATAATGATATTTAAATGGAATAATAAGTACAATACAGGCATTGCATCAATTGATGAACAGCATCAGCAGCTATTTCTTCTGGGAAACCAGTTGTTTGGTGTTGTTTCCAGTGGGGAAGGAATGGACAACTATGATAAAATCATGGCTGTTTTAGATGAGCTGAAAAACTACACAGCCTATCATTTCAAACATGAAGAGGAGCTAATGGATAAATTTAGTTACAAGGATTACGAGGCGCATAAAAAGCAGCACGAGGCTTTTGTTGACAAGATTATTGAAGTAGAGACCAAAAACATTGATGACAATCAGAATAAAATAACCATGGAAATTATAGAGTTTATTGCTGACTGGGTTCAAAATCACATAGTGAAATCTGATCATGGATATAAAGACTTGTTTCTTGAAAAGGGAGTAGTCTAAAAAAGATTAACTGGAAAATATTTTTAATAAAGTTACCATGCGTGACAAAAATCACCGTAAATATTATTTTGCTAGAGTAGAATAATAACAAAAGAAACAGAAGGAGATGAATAATATGGAACAAGTATTAATTAAGAATATCCCATTTTCACAGGCACTTGTTATGAAGGATTTAGTTGAGTACAAGGAAGGAACTGTTATAAGCAGGACAATTTCACAAAGGAAGGACTTAAGTGTGACCCTATTTGCCTTTGACAAGGGAGAGGGAATCAGCTCCCACTCTGCTTCGGGTGATGCCCTTGTGTACATAATGGATGGAACAGCTGAAATAACCATTGGCGAAGAAAAGGTGCTGGCAAAGGCAGGAGAGGTGGTTGTCATGCCGGCAAATATTCCCCACGCCTTGGATGCAGTTGAGAGATTTAAGATGTTTCTAGTAGTGATAAAACCTCAATAGCATAACAATTAATTCAAAATAAGCCTTGCTTTACGCAGGGCTTAATTTTTTATTTATTTTATAACACCTATTATCTGGTTAATATTTCCTTGATGAAAGAACGCTGCAGGTGTAATATTAGAAGGAATGGATGCACATATTTATAAGCCATTGAGGACAACTTAATTAATAAATATTCGTATGGGAGTGGCACCAATTGACACTTGATTTTATTTTTGGCATTGCCGGTTTAATACTGCTTTTTCTGGGCGGTGAATACCTTGTGAAGGGCTCAGCCAATCTAGCCTTGTCACTAGGAATTAGTACAGGAATAGTTGGCTTAACTGTAGTTGCTATAGGCACATCCTCACCGGAGCTGGTAGTCTCTTTACTTGCGGCAGTTAATGGCAGGGGGGCATTGAGCCTTGGGAATATTGTAGGCAGTAACATGGCAAACATTGGTTTAATAGTGGGCCTAACAGCCCTGATCATGCCTATTTCAATTCAATGGAAGTTTCTTAAGAGGGACATGCCTGTAATGATTTTGGCATTTATATTTTATTTTATTTTTGCCTTGTCAGGTACAATAACTAGAATGAATGGCATAGTGCTGCTGGGTGGGTTATTTATATATTTGCTCTTTTATGCATTATTAATAATTAAAAGCTGCAATAATAAATCGCTTAACAGTTCATGTGATGTTAATTTAAAGCAGCCCGAAACCAGTAAAAAGATTGACTTAATTAGAATAATTGCCGGTATCGCCTTTCTCATGCTGGGAGGGCACCTCCTTGTGGAATCGGCAACCGGCATAGCCCTTGCCTTTGGGGTTTCAGAATGGGTAATAGCAATTTCCATGGTAGCAGTAGGAACATCTCTTCCTGAGCTTTCAACATCAATCGTAGCAGCTGTTCGCGGCTACCCGGAGATGGTAATTGGTAATGTTATTGGCAGCAATATTTTTAATGTGCTTTTTGTGCAGGCTGCGGTGGCGGTTGTTCAGCCTGTACCGGTACAATGGTCTTTTGTAACCTTTGAATTTCCTATAATGGTTGGAGCTGGTTTTCTCATGTATCTTATACTAAGAACTGATTATCGTGTAAGTCGTATAGAGGGTGGATTGCTCCTGGCTGGTTATATAGTTGTAATTCTAATGTCTTTTATGAGAAATCCCATGGTATGATGCTTTGTTTTGTGAAAAATAATACTTCTGTGTTGACAGGAATTATTCCTTAGGAGTAGAATTATTTTTAGAAGCTATTATGTTATGAACGCAAGGACGTTCATATAAAAAATTTTAGGGGGAGAAAATATGGCAGTTAAAATTGATAAGGATCTTTGTAATGCTTGTGGAGCCTGTGTAGACGCTTGTGCCTTTGATGCACTTGAAGTTGAGGAATTTGCAGTATGTAATGAAGAAGAATGTACTGAGTGCGAAGCTTGTATTGATGAGTGCCCAACTGAGGCAATCAGCTTGTAAGAAACAGTTATATTAATAAGGAAAAAGAAAAACATAGCAGTAAGAAAAAATAGCAGTAATGAGCAAGGGGGCGCAAAACTTAAAGTTTTGTTACGCCCCCTTTTGTTTTACACAAAACCTTAGGTAAAAAGATTAAATACACCTAGAAGCTTTAGAGCCATGGCTATAACTGATGCAGCCAGCACCCATCGTATCCATTTGTCTCCGCCTTTTACGGCAAAAATACTACCTGCCCACGCCCCTACAGCATTTCCAGCAGCAAGCAATATGCCAATTAACCAATCCACATTTCCAGACAGGACAAAGACTATAAGAGATGTTACTATATACAGGCCTACCACAAATACCTTCAAGCTGTTTATCTTTACTAGAGAAAGGCCGGTAAGTATGGACAAGGCTGCTATGATAATAAAACCAACACCTGCTTGAATGAAACCACCGTAGATTCCAATGAAAAAGAAAACAATGCCGGCTGCCCACTTTTTTTCCCTGCTCATTTCCTCTTCATATTTTATGTATTTTTTATGAGGCTCAAACAGAATTACATACAAAACCAGAAGCATTACCACGGCAAGTATTCTATTAAATATTTCATCTGAAAGATTAATGGCAAAGCCGGCACCAACTATGGAGCCAACCATGGCTGGTATGCCTAAAATGAGTCCAAACCTCAGATCAAAAAACCCCTTGTGGCGAAAGCCTGCCACTGCAACTACATTTTGTACAACCAAAGCAACCCTGTTGGTGCCATTTGCCATGGCCGATGGCATCCCAAAAAAGATAAGCATGGGCATTGTTATTAATGAGCCTCCGCCACCAACAGTATTTAGGAAGCCTGCAGCTATTCCAGTAGCTATTATTAAAGGTATATAATAATCAGGCAAAAAAACCACTCCCCCAGATCTTAAATCTTCTTTAAGATTAATATATTATATCTATATTAGCAATAGTCTGTAAAAATCTGCAAACCCGAGCAACAAAACTTCGGCAACAAAATTCCTAAAATTTTTCTTGACAGCACTATTATTAGAATCATATAATGAACGAAATATAACTTCACGACAAAGGCAATGCGTGGGAATAGTAGCCATTGTTGCAGACACTGCAGAGAGCCGGGGGTGGTGGAATCCTGGCGTGTAACGGGCATGGTGAATGGACCCACAAGCCGCAGGTCCAAATTGCTTTAAAGCTATAAAGCTTTAAAGCAAGAGTAGCAGCCTGCCGGAACCTTTACCGTTAAAAAAAGGCAGATATCGGATGTTTTCCACAATCCCGTATTTGTAATGAGCGGGCTTTTATTAGCCAAATGAGGGTGGTACCGCGGAAACTAGCTTTTCGTCCTTAAACAGGATGAAAGGCTTTTTTATTTTGAGAAGAGATGAGGTGAGGCCTTATGAAATCCATGGTCATGCAATCCAAGGAGGATTTTATAAGATTAGCTGAAAGTGCAAACCTAATTCCGGTTTACGGTGAATATTCAGCAGCCCTGGAAACTCCCCTGTCGGTATATCTAAAACTAGGGAGTGGTCCCTACAGCTTTTTATTGGAAAGTGTGGAAAAGGGGCAGCGGGTAGGAAGGTATTCCTTCGTTGGATTTGAGCCTTCCATGTTATTTCAGGCTAAAGAAGGAGTAGTAACCATAACTGAACAAGGCAAAACAACCCAACACGAAAGTAAAGACCCTTTAAAGGATTTGGAGCAAATTTTTAAGAGGTTTACCCCTGCAAGAATCCCCGGGCTGCCGTCCTTTAGTGGCGGAGCTGTCGGTTATCTGGGCTATGATATGGTACGTTACTGGGAAAGGCTTCCCAGACCTGCAGACAAGAATACAGAGTACCCTGATTGTTTTTTTGTATTTGCTGAAACAGTAGTAGTTTTTGACCATGTAAACCAGACAATGAAGGTTGTAGTAAATACAAGGGTGGGAGATAATCCTGAAAAGGACTATGAAGGGGCTGCTGCAAGGATTAATAAAATTACCTCTATTCTAAGTAAACCTCTAACAAAGACAATGACGGGGAAGGGATTTATAACCGGCAAAAAGCATGTTAATTACCAGCACAGCTGTACCTCACAAGAGTTTAGGGAAATGGTTAAAAAAGCAAAGGAATATATAGCCGCAGGAGATATTTTTCAGGTTGTTCTCTCACGAAAGACTGCCTTCAAGCTGTATAAAGAGCCAATATCAATATACAGCACCCTGCGCCATATAAATCCATCTCCCTACATGTTTTATTTGAGCTTTGGTGATATTTCCCTGATTGGTTCGTCTCCGGAAATAATGGTGAAAATGGAAGACGGCATTGCTGAATTAAAGCCTATAGCCGGAACAAGACCAAGGGGCAAAACAATAGAGGAAGACAAACTCATGGCTGCAGAGCTGTTAAAGGACGAAAAGGAAAAGGCAGAGCACCTGATGCTTGTTGATCTGGGCCGTAATGACCTTGGCAGGGTAAGCCGTTATGGAAGTGTTAAGGTGGAGGAATACATGACTATTGAAAACTATTCACATGTAATGCACATTGTTTCCAGGGTGACAGGTGCCGTTAGAGATGAATTAAACTGCTTTGATGTGCTCAGGGCTTCCTTTCCTGCAGGAACCTTATCAGGAGCACCAAAAATAAGGGCAATGGAAATAATAGATGAGCTGGAACCCCTTGGCAGGGGACCCTATGGTGGAGCTGTAGGTTATATAAGCTTTACTGGAAATATGGATACCTGCATCACCATTCGCACCTTAATTGCCAGGGGAAATGAGGGATTTGTGCAGGCCGGTGCAGGAATAGTAGCTGATTCAGATCCCGGCAGGGAGTATGAGGAGGTCTGCAATAAAGCCCAGGCTCTTTTAAATGCAGCGGATATCATGGGGGGATATGATGTTGTTAATAATTGATAATTACGATTCCTTTGTATATAACCTGGTACAGTATTTTGGAGAGCTGGGTGAAGAGATCATTGTAGTCAGAAATGACCAAATGTCCCTGGATGACCTGGAAAACATGTCTCCACAAAGGATAGTGATATCCCCTGGGCCTGGCATTCCTGAAAATGCAGGAGTTTGTATAGACTTGATAAGGCGTTTTTCCGGCAGAGTACCTATTCTGGGTGTTTGTCTGGGCCATCAATGTATTGGCTCGGCATTTGGAGCCAGGGTGGTTCGTGGAGAAGAGCCCTATCATGGGAAAACCTCCCTGGTCTATCATGAAAACCAGGGCATCTTAAAGGGTATACCCCGGGAAATAACAGTTGCCCGCTATCATTCCCTGGTAATAGAAAAGGGCAGCCTCCCAAGGGCCCTTAAAGTAACCGCTGTCAGCAGTGAGGGAACTATCATGGCAGTGCAGCATGAAACACACCCAACCTTTGGACTGCAATTTCATCCAGAGTCCATAGCAAGCCAGCAGGGAAGGGAAATATTAAAAAATTTTATTGAGGTATAACTTTAGTTTGAATTACTTGAGTCAAGTTAGTTAAGTAAGTTAAGTCAGCCAAGTAAGTTAAGTGAGCAAGCTGAGAAAACTGAGCAAACTGAACAAGGTAGTTTTTAAAGAGATGAGAGGAGCTGAGAAATATGATTAGAGAAGCCATTGGCAGGGTTATTAGGAGGGAGAACCTATCCTCCCAGGAAGCAAGTGAGGTAATGAAGGAGATAATGGATGGCAAGGCCACTTCTGCCCAGATTGGCAGTTTTTTAACAGGATTGAGGATGAAGGGCGAAACTGCCGAAGAAATTCTTGGCTGTGCCCAGGTAATGAGGGCCAAGGCAGAAAGGCTTACTACCAGGCATCCCTTTTTGGTGGATACATGTGGGACTGGGGGTGACGAGAGCGGAACATTCAATATATCTACAGCTGTTTGTTTTGTTGCAGCCGGTGCAGGTCTGCCTGTTGCCAAACACGGCAATCGTTCAGTATCAAGCAAGTGCGGCAGTGCCGACGTGCTGGAAGCCCTGGGGGTAAAAATTGACCTGTCCCCACAAAAGACGGAGCACATTCTCAATGAGATTGGAATTGGTTTTCTATTTGCTCCCATCTATCACAAGTCCATGAAGCATGCAATAGGTCCCAGGAGGGAGATTGGTATACGAACTGTTTTTAACATGCTGGGGCCCTTGACTAATCCAGCCCGGGCCAGGTTTCAGATAGTAGGGGTTTATGATGCCTCATTAACTGAGGTTGTGGCCCAGGTACTAGAGAAACTAGGGGTAGAGGGTGCTTACGTAGTCCATGGAGCAGGTGGTCTGGATGAAATATCCACCCTGGGCCCCACCAGGATTACCCACTTGCACAGGGGAACTATCAATACCTTTTATATTACCCCAGAGGACTTTGGTTTCCCCAGAAGAAGCCTTTTAGATTTAAAGGGAGATGATGCCCTTTATAATGCCCAGATTGTCAAAAAAGTCCTGGCTGGAGAAAAAGGCCCCCATAGAGAAATAGTCCTCCTTAATGCTGCAGCTGTATTCTCTGCTGCTGGGGCTGCCAGAAATCTTCAGGAAGGAATTGGAATTGCTGTTGAGGCAGTTGATACTGGAAGAGCCATGACAAAGCTGGAAGAATTAATCTATCTAAGCAATAGTGACCTGGAGGCGAGGATAGTATGACCATACTAGCTAAAATTGTTCAGGAGAAACGAATAGAAACAGCCAGGAGCAAAGAAGCTTTACCAGAGAAACTCTTGAAAGAACGTGTAATTAACAGGCAGTATAACACAGATCTGGCAGATAAGCTTCCTGCAGGGCCACGAGGATCCTTTAAAAAGGCCCTGGCGGCCCCTGGAATTAGCCTTATATCTGAAGTGAAAAAAGCTTCACCATCCAAGGGGATTTTTAAAAAAGATTTAAACCCTGTGGAGACAGCCCTGATTTATGAAAGAGCCGGTGCTGCAGCAGTATCAGTCCTTACAGACACAAAATTTTTTCAGGGAAGCTTACAAGACATGGTGGCGGTTAAATCTGCCATTGCCCTGCCTGTACTAAGAAAGGACTTTATAATTGATGCCTACCAGTTATATGAGGCCAGGTATTATGGTGCTGATGCAGTACTATTAATAGCAGCTATCCTGGACAATGCCCATTTACAAAATTTTATCCACCTTGCCCATGAGCTGGGCCTTGATGCCCTGGTGGAGGTTCATTCTAAAGGGGAACTCCAGGTTGCCCTTGATTGTGGAGCTGAGATAATTGGTATTAATAACAGGGATTTAGAAACCTTTAAAACTAGTATTGCAACAACCATGGAACTGGCCCAGTACATCCCTGACAGCTGTATTCTTGTAAGTGAAAGCGGTATTTCCACTTACGAAGATGTAAAGGAGCTGGCATCAGTTGGGGTGGATGCCATTCTGGTAGGGGAGGCTTTAATTACCAGTCCAGATATTGAAGGCAAGGTAAAAGAGCTTTTAGAAGGATATGCTCCAGGAGGATATCCTTTATGACCTGGATAAAAATCTGCGGCATAACCAATCTTTTAGATGCACAGGAGGCAGTTTTACTTGGAGCAGATGCCCTGGGCTTTATATTTGCAGACAGCAAACGCAAGGTTAAGCCCCAGGCGGCTAAAGAAATTATTGACCTTTTACCAGGACATGTGGAAAAAATCGGAGTTTTTCTTGATGAAAAAGCCCAGGAAGTGGAGGCTGCAGCCAGGTTTTGCGGACTTACTGGACTCCAGCTTCATGGCAGTGAATCCCCCAAATACTGTAAGGGGTTTGCCCAGTATAAAGTAATCAAGGCTTTTAGAGTAAATGAGCGCATGGGCTGGGAGGAGATAGGGCCCTATGCTGCATCAGGGGTTGTGGATAGAATCCTTCTGGACACTTATGTGGAAGGGATTCCTGGCGGCACAGGAAAAACCTTTCCCTGGAGGCTGGTGCCCCAATTAAGAAAAAGCCTTACCCGGGACATGCCGGTAATAGCAGCAGGGGGAATAAATCCCCTGAATGTGCTCCAGGCCATTAAAGAGGCTAACCCCTTTGGAATAGATGTGGGCAGCGGCGTTGAAAGACAAGCCGGTGTAAAAGACCATGAAAAGCTAAAACAGCTTATATATCAAGTTAAAAAATCAGGTGCTTAGGAGGCGATGGCTTTGAATAACCCTTCAGGGTATTTTGGAGAATTTGGGGGCCAGTATGTCCCCGAAACATTAATGTCAGCGTTAAATGAACTGGAAAAGGCTTATTTAAAATACAAGGATGACCAGGATTTTTTAAATGAATTCAAGTATTATCTCAAAGAGTATGTTGGCAGGCCAACACCTTTATATTATGCCCGGCAGCTCACTGATTATCTGGGTGGTGCCAAAATCTATCTCAAAAGAGAGGACCTGAACCATACAGGAGCCCATAAAATAAATAATAGTCTGGGACAGGTTCTGCTTGCCAGGAAAATGGGTAAAGAAAGGGTCATTGCTGAAACAGGTGCCGGCCAGCATGGGGTGGCAACTGCAACTGCAGCAGCACTTCTTAATCTTCAATGTGAAGTATTCATGGGAACAGAGGATGTAAGACGTCAGAGCCTGAATGTATTCAGGATGAAGCTTTTGGGGGCAAAGGTCAATGAGGTGCACACAGGCACCAGGACATTAAAGGATGCCACCAATGAAGCATTGCGCAACTGGGCTGCCACATCCCATGCCACCCACTATGTCATAGGCTCTGTTGTTGGACCGCATCCCTATCCAACAATGGTAAGAGACTTTCAAAAAATAATTGGCGAGGAAACCAAAGAGCAGGTCCAGGCAGCGCAAGGGCGGATGCCAGATTATCTGGTAGCCTGTGTTGGTGGTGGAAGCAACTCCATGGGCTTCTTTCATCCCTTTAAGGAGCTAGATGAAGTACAGCTGGTTGGAGTGGAAGCTGGAGGCAGCGGCTTAAGCACTGGACACCATGCTGCAACCTTGACTGCAGGAAGCAAGGGGGTCTTACACGGTGCCTTGAGCTATCTGCTTCAGGATAATGATGGCCAGATACTTCCAGCCCATTCTATCTCTGCGGGTCTTGATTATCCGGGAGTGGGACCAGAACACAGTTATCTTAAAGATACCGGCAGGGCCCAGTATCACCCTGTAACAGATAGGGAAGCATTAGATGCCTTTAAACTTCTTGCAAGGCTGGAGGGCATAATTCCAGCCCTGGAAAGTGCCCATGCCCTTTCCCATGCCTGCAGGCTGGCTGCTGCTTTAAGCAGGGATAAGGTCATTGTAGTCTGCCTTTCAGGCAGGGGAGATAAGGATGTGAATGAAGTATTAAGTATGATAGGCGGTGAATTGGCGTGAATAGAATTGATAAGGTCTTTAAAGAACTTCAGAACAAAGGGGAAAAAGCACTAATAGCATACATCAGCTGTGGTGACCCCAGCCTTGATTTTACAGAAGAACTGGTTCCACTCCTTGCAGACAGCGGGGCAGATCTTATTGAGCTTGGTATCCCTTATTCAGATCCAGTTGCTGATGGACCCACCATCCAGAGGGCTTCCGGCAGGGCCCTGGCAGGTGGGGTCACCCTGGAAAAAATTCTTTCAATGGCTAAAAGGTTGAGGGAGAGAACTCAAGTGCCTTTAATAATGATGACCTATTACAACCCGGTATACGTTGCAGGATTAGATTCCTTTGTTGAAAAGGCTGCCCTTGCTGGAGTTGATGGCTTGATAATTCCCGACCTGCCTGTAGAGGAGGCCCATACATTAAAAATGGCTGCAGATAAGAGGAATGTGCACCTCATATTTCTGGCAGCCCCTACCAGTACTCCCGAAAGAATTGCAAGGATTGCTGAACTCTCAAGGGGTTTTGTTTACTGTGTAAGTGTAGCAGGGGTTACAGGAGCCAGGGATACCACAGCCCATGGTTTAGAGGGCTTTTTAAATAAGATCAGACAGTATACAGAGCTGCCCTTATGCGTAGGATTTGGCATCTCAGGGCCCGGGACTGCCCGTGAGGCAGTTAAGCATGCTGATGGAGTGATTGTGGGCAGCAGTTTGATTGAAAGGATAGAGCAAGCCCTGCAGGGTGAAAATATGCAGGGAGAGGGCTGCGAACCATTAAAGGCAGCAGGTCCAGCAGAAGCAATGAATTCAGCTGTCCAATTTATTAGAGACATAAAAGCAGCTATTAAAAAATAGCAAAATAATTTAAAACAATTGCAGCACTGTTAACAAGCCAAACACATAAATCAAGTTAATCCAGTATTTACAGTTGCTTTTTCAGTAAATAATCATTATAATAATTCAATATATATTGTTATTTTTGGTAGTGTCTGCCCATCCTGGGACTGGGCAGGTGGTAGAATGGTAGGACGTAGTTAGCCTTAGAGTGAAGTCAAAAAGGAAGGACGGTAGGATGGTAGAAGGAAGGCTTATGAAAGCACTCTTTTGAGTGTCTTTTTTGTACCCTTCATTCCTGCCAGAAAAACAGGCATGCGTGCCAAATTAAAAAATGGAGGGATAATAATGATTGTAGTAATGGAAAAAGATGCTAGTGAAGATGATATTTTAAAGGTATCGAAAAAACTTGAGGAGAGCGGCTTTGCAATCCATTTGTCAAGGGGTGTTGAAAGAACCATCATAGGCGCTGTAGGTGACAAATCTCGATTGGCAGACTTTTCCCTGGAGACAATGAAAGGTGTGGACAGGGTTATTGGTATCCTTGCCCCTTATAAACTGGCTTCAAGGGAATTCAAGGCTGAAGATACCATTATTGAAATTGGAGATGTGACCATAGGAGGAAATGAAATTCAAATCATGGCAGGACCCTGTGCAGTTGAAAGCAGGGAACAGGCCCTTGAAATAGCCCATATTGTAAAAAGTTCAGGAGTTAAGATAATGAGGGGCGGCGCCTTTAAACCCAGGACATCTCCCTATGCCTTCCAGGGACTGGGAGAAGAGGGGCTTAAGATCTTAAAGGAAGCAGGAGAAACCTACGGCCTAAAAATCATTACAGAGGTAATGGAACCGGGAAATGTGGAATTAGTAGCCCATTATTCAGATATATTACAAATTGGTACCAGGAACATGCAAAACTTCCCCTTGCTGAGAGAAGTGGCAAAAACTGACATGCCTGTCCTGATAAAAAGAGGATTATCAGCAACAATTGAGGAATGGATCATGGCAGGAGAATATGTATTAAACGGCGGAAATAAAAAAGTCATGCTTTGTGAAAGGGGCATCAGAACCTTTGAAACCTATACTAGAAATACCCTGGATTTATCTGCTGTTGTAGCAGCCAAGCAGCTGACCCATCTGCCGGTAATAGTCGATCCAAGTCATGGAACTGGAAAGTGGAGGCTGGTGAGCCCCATGGCCCTGGCAGCAGTTACGGCAGGAGCTGACGGTTTAATAATAGAGGTTCACCCAAGGCCCAGTGAGGCTTTATGTGATGGCTCTCAATCTCTTACCGAGGAGAACTATAATAAACTGTTGTCAAAAATAAAAAAAGTGGCTAACGCTGTAGAGAGGGAAGCTTAACTAATGCTTAATGCAACCAGGAAGGTGACAATTATAGGCCTGGGCCTGATAGGTGGCTCCTTTGCCCTGGCTTTAAAAAGGCTGTTTCCAGGAATAAACCTTTGTGGATATGATGTGGATGAGACTGCCCTGGTAAAGGGTCAGGAAGCAGGGATTATTGACTGGTTTTCCATGGATGTCAAGGAAGCTGTTAGGGATGCTGACTTGACGGTCATTTCTTGTTCTCTAAACCAAACAGTACCCATGGCAATAAAGGCAATTCCTCATATGAAAAGGGGTGCTATTTTAACAGATGTGGGCAGTGTTAAGGAAACCATAGTCACTTCAATTGAAGCAGTGCTTCCAGGAGATATAAGCTATGTTCCTGGCCATCCCATGGCCGGTTCTGAAAAAAAGGGTCTGGATGGAGCAGACACCTATTTATTTGAAAACTCGGCTTACATACTCACACCAACAGAAAAAACAGCCTGGGAAGCAGTAGATACCCTTTTGAACATTATCAAGGGAATAGGAGCAAGGCCTTTAATTATGAGCCCATCTGAACATGATAACCAGGTAGCAGCTGTAAGCCACCTGCCCCATTTGCTTGCAGCTGCCCTGGTAAATTCTGCAAGTGCCTTAAGGGACAGATATCCCGATTTGTTTCTCCTTGCAGCAGGAGGTTTTAGAGATACCACCAGGATAGCCTCCAGTCAGCCTGACATGTGGCGGGACATTTGTTTGAACAATAGAAGAGCTATTTTAGAGGTGCTGGAAATCCATGAAGGCAAGCTTGCTGAAATAAAAAAATCTATCCTGGAAGAGGACAGGGAAGGACTTTTGAACGTATTTAAAAATGCACGGGAAAGCAGGGAAAAGGTCCCGGCAGGCATCAAGGGCATACTTCCTGAGCTTTTTGAGATAGTAGTCGTGGTGCCGGACAGGCCGGGCATGATTGGTCAAATAGCTAACCTGTTAGGGGAGAGAAATATTAATATTATTGACATAGAAATACTTAGAGTTCGTGAAGGAGACGGAGGAACAATCCGTTTTGGCTTTCTTAATCTAGATGCTGCACAAGGGGCAGTAAAGGTATTAAGGGAAGAAAGCTTTGTAGTTTATCCAAAGTTTAGTTAATATGTAAAAAGGTGTTGATTTCAAATGGTAGTAAATAATGAATTAATTATAGAACCCAAAAAGGGTTTAAATGGTACAGTGCGGGTCCCAGGGGATAAATCCATTTCCCACAGGGCAGTTATGCTTGGAAGCCTGGCTGATGGCGTTACCAGAATTAAAGGTTTTCTCATGGGTGAGGACTGCTTGAGTACAGTCAGGTGCTTTCAGGAAATGGGTGTTGCTGCTGAAATAAATGAGGATAATGTGCTGGTTTATGGTAAAGGGCTTCATGGCTTAAGTGAGCCCCAGGATGTTTTGGATGTGGGAAACTCGGGCACAACAATACGTTTAATGTCCGGCATCCTGGCTGGACAGAGCTTTATCTCTGTTGTTACAGGAGACTCTTCAATTCGTAAAAGACCCATGGGCAGGGTGACCAAACCTTTAAAGGAAATGGGAGCAACTATACTGGGCAGACAAAAGGGAGAGCTTGCTCCACTAACAATTAGCGGGGGCAGTTTAAGACCCATTTCTTATAAAACCCCTGTTGCCAGTGCCCAGATAAAGTCATCCATCCTGCTGGCAGGTTTATTTGCCAATGGGTGGACGGAGGTTATAGAACCAGAAAAGTCAAGGGATCATTCAGAAAGAATGCTAAGATATTTTGGAGCTGAGGTTGAGGTGGATGGCCTGGCAGTGAGGATAAAGGGACATCCAACTCTAACAGGCAGGGAAATCCAGGTTCCTGGCGACATATCATCTGCCGCCTTCCTTTTGGTTGCAGGTGCCATAGTTCCTGATTCCAGGGTGGTTATCAAGGATGTTGGCCTAAACCCCACCAGGACAGGTATCATAGATGTCCTTAAAGAAATGGGTGCTAATCTTAAGATTATAGAAAACACAGCAGATACTGGAGAGCCGTTAGGTGATTTAATTGTGGAAACAAGCAGTCTTCAGGGTATTGAGTTTGGAGGCCAACTAATACCAAGGCTGGTTGACGAAATTCCTGTAATAGCCGTGGCGGCTGCCTGTGCAGGAGGAATAACTGAAATAAGAGATGCTGCTGAGTTAAAGGTTAAGGAAAGCAACCGCATAGAGGCTATCTGTCAAGGCCTTCAAAAAATGGGCGTGGATATTGAAGAACTGCCAGACGGGTTAAGAATAAAGGGAGGAAAGCCCATCAGAGGAGGGGTTACCCTTGACAGCCAGCATGACCATAGAATAGCCATGGCGTTAGCTGTAGCAGGCCTGGTTGCTGATAAGGGAATAACCATAAAAAATGCAGAAGCAATTAACGTATCTTTCCCAGGATTTAAGAACCTGTTGGATACATTGGCATCCTAGATACCAAGCAAAGTAACAAACCATTGTATTTAGTCTAAGAACCATTATCTTATATTTTTAGCCAAGAGGGCAATTTAGCCATAAGGGCAAGGAGGTTATCCTATGTTGCGTTATCTTTCGGCAGGAGAATCCCATGGTCCTTCCCTTACTGCCATTGTAGAGGGAATGCCGGCAGGTATTGAAGTTGATATTGATTTGATCAATGATATGCTCAAAAGAAGGCAAGGGGGATATGGCCGGGGTAAAAGGATGGCCATAGAAAGTGATAAGGTAGAAATATCATCTGGAATAAGAAATGGAGTAACCCTGGGCAGTCCTATTACTCTAACTATCCATAACAAGGACTGGGAGAACTGGAAGGAGATCATGTATCCATACCAGGGAGCAAAGGTTCTAGAGAGGATTGTCACCAAGCCCAGGCCTGGTCATGCCGATCTGCCGGGAGCTATAAAATATGAGCATAGGGATATGAGGAATATACTTGAAAGGGCTAGTGCCAGAGAAACAGCCATTCGAACAGCAGTTGGAGGCCTTGCACAATCACTTCTCAAAAAATATTTTATATGGTCTGCTGCCCATGTGGTGAGAATTGGGGGCATAGAGATTAAGGAAGTAGACTATGAAAAGCTCAAGCTAATGGGAACGGAAATATATAATACCCCTGTTTACTGCAGTGACCCCAGGGCCAGCCAGGATATGATCAAGGAAATTGACAAGGCCAGGTCCAAGGGAGATTCTGTTGGTGGAATATTTGAGATTGTGGTAGGCAATCTGCCTGTTGGCCTGGGCAGCCATGTTCATTGGGACAGGCGCCTGGATGGGAAAATTGCAGGGGCCTTAATGAGTATCCAGGGAATCAAGGGAGTAGAAATTGGCCTGGGTTTTCAGGCTGCAGGTCTTCCTGGATCAAAGGTACATGATGAAATCTATTATAATGAGGAGAGGGGCTTTTATCGGAAAACTAATAATGCCGGCGGTATAGAAGGTGGAATGACAAATGGTGAGCTGCTAAGGGTGAGAGCTGCCATGAAGCCTATTCCTACATTATACACTCCCCTCCATTCAGTAGACTTTATTACCAAGGAGCCCTTTGAAGCAAGTGTTGAAAGGTCTGATACCTGTGCTGTGCCGGCTGCAGCAGTGGTTGGTGATGCCGTAGTGGCCTGGGAAATAGCAAGGGTGTTGCTGGAAGACTATAAAGGAACCCTATAATTGTTTTTCTTTCCTCCTGTTTTAGCTATGACAGGAGGTTTTAATATTTTTAGACTTAAAAGGATAAAACTAAATTTTGTCGAAATGGTGAGTTATCAATATTAACATATTTATTTGTTTCTGCTAGTATTATTCTCTAGATTTTTGGGGGTGGAATCTTGAAAAGTTTAAGGAGCAAATTGGCCATACTAGGAATTTTACCAGTTATAATACTATTTGCCCTGGTCATATTTGTTATTTTACCCTCTATGGAGGACGACATTATGGCAGAAAGAAAAAGCCAAACCGAGGAGCTAGTTGGTGTTGGCATATCAATTCTGGAATACTACTACTCCCTTGAAGAAGCTAATGAACTAACTAGAGAGGAAGCCCAGGAGCAGGCCAGGGCTGCCATTAGAAATGTGAGATATGGTGACTTTCAACAGGACTATTTCTGGATTAACGATTTAAACCATATCCTTCTTGTCCATCCATTTAGACCTGATCTAGAAGGAACAAATATGGTTGGAGATCAGGATCCAGATGGAGTTTTTATTGTGGCGGAATTTGTAAAAATTGCCAGAGATCAGGGTAAGGGATGTTTAACCTATAAATGGCAGTACTATGACCAACAGGATAGAATTGAACCCAAGCTGGGCTGTGTTAGACTATTTGAACCCTGGGAGTGGGTTCTGGGAACGTCATTATATATTAATGATGTGGAGATGCTCATAGCCAATAAGACAAGGCAGACTCACTTAATTACAGCGGGTGTATTAGTCACAGCCCTTTTTGCCTATTTGCTATTGGGAAATCACCTGTTAATTAAACCAATTAATAAACTTATAAATCATAGTAAGCAGTTGAGGTCTGGTAATTTTACCAAGAGGGTCTATTTGTATTATGAGGATGAGCTGGGACAGCTGGGGAATACCATGAATAAGCTGTCTTCTGAAATAGAGGAGCTTTTAAACAGCCTTTTGAGCCAAAAGCAGCACTTTGAAGCCTTGTTTAATAATACTACAGATGGTGTGGTGTACTTTGATACTGATTTTAAAATATATGACGCCAATATTCAATTTACTAAAACCTTTGGCTATTCTCTAAAGGAAGTCAAGGGCAAGGACATTAGTGAGATTACCGGTAATGATGACTTGATAGTATATAACAGCAGGGACCAATTTAACTTAAAGCTGCCTGTAGAGCATGAAGGTACTGCCGTTACAAGGGATGGTCAAACAATACACGTGCTGATAAAAAGCGCTCCAGTAATTGTAGACGGCAAAATTGTTGGTGGCTATGCCATTTATTCTGACATTACGGAACGCAAAAACGCCGAAACCAAACTGCAGGAAAGCTATCAAGATTTAGAGGCTACCTATGAAGAATTGTCTGCTTCAGAGGAGGAGTTAAAAGCTCAATTTGAGGAGCTGCAGGAAACAACAGAGAGCCTTGAGATGACACAATTTGCATTAGATAATTCCTCCGATGCAGTATTCTGGATTGAAAGGTCAGGCTCCTTCGCCTATGCTAATACAGCAGCAAGTAACATGCTGGGGTATACAAAGGAAGAACTTCTGGGCAAAAAAGTTTTTGACATTGATGCTAATATTGCCATGGACAAATGGGAAAAACACTGGCAGGCTGTTAAAAGTAAGGGGAAGACCAGGCATGAAACTGTCCACAGGAGGAAGGATGGATCCACATATCCTGCTGAGGTATTTGCCAGTTACTTTTACTATAAACATAAAGAGTATATTTTCGCCTTTGTAACGAATATTTCCAAGCGAAAGGCTGCCGAAAAGGAATTAGAGCTTCAAAAAAAACGTTATGAAGCCCTGTTTTTAGACTCCATGGATGCTGTGGTTTTTATAGATAATAATAAAAAAATCCAGGAAATTAACAAAAGATATACAGAACTGTTTGGATATACTCTGGAGGAAGCTAAAGGATTAAAATCCTCTGAATTGTTATCCTCAGGAGATGAAAAGCATAGGGAAGAGTTTCAGAGGATTTACAATGAGATAACCCAGGGTAAAACTTATGATATTGAAACTGTCAGGTATTCAAAGGATGGTAGACCAATCCATGTCAACTTAAAGGGGATACCCGTTACCATAGACGGGGAATTTATTGGAGCCTATGGAATATATACAGACATTACTGAGAGGAAAGAATATGAAAAAAGGCTGAAACATATAAGTCTGCATGACGCTTTAACAGGATTATACAACAGAATGTATTTTGAAGAGGAGATCAAACGCCTTGAAGGAGGCAGAAGCTATCCGGTAAGCATAATCTCTGCCGACCTGGATGGGTTAAAGCTAATTAACGATACAATGGGCCATGAAAAGGGTGACGAAATGCTGCAGGCTGCTGCCAGGGTGTTGGAAGAGTCCCTAAGAAAATCAGATATTATTGCGCGTACAGGGGGAGATGAGTTTTCTATTATTCTTCCAAACACTGATGAAAGGGTAGGGAAAGAAATAATCGCAAGAATAAAAGGCGTGATACAGATTTATAATCAAGATAACAGGCAAATTCCCTTGAGTGTATCATTAGGAGCAGCAACCAGTAAAGGTCCTGAACAGAAGCTTAAAGAAACCTTAAAAATTGCAGATGATCTTATGTACAAGGATAAGCTTTATAGAAGCTCAAGTGCAAGAAGCCAAATTGTGAACTCGCTCCTTGCTGCCTTGTCAGAAAGGGATTTTATTGCTGATGGCCATGCATCTCGTATGGTAGAGCACAGCCAGAAGCTGGGAGAAAGGGTAGGATTAAGCATACGTCAGCTTATTGACCTGGCCCTTTTGGCTCAAGTACATGACCTGGGTAAGGTTGGCATACCTGATAATATATTATTTAAAGAAGGCCGTCTAACAAAAAAAGAATGGGAGATAATGAAGCAGCATCCAGAAAAAGGTTATAGAATTGCCCAATCCTCACCTGATATTTCTGGAATTGCTGACTTGATACTAAAGCATCATGAAAAGTGGGATGGTACAGGCTATCCATTAGGAATAAAGGGGGAAGAAATACCCATCGAATGCCGCATCATTGCCATAGTTGACGCTTTTGATGCCATGACAAATGACCGCCCCTATAGAAAGGCCATGAGCGCAGCCGAGGCATTGGAAGAAATAAAAAACCAGGCCGGAAAGCAATTCGACCCCTACCTTGTAGAAAAATTCCTTGAGGGTCAGGCTTGACAAATTGACAAAACAAATTGGCAAAATTAAAGGCTAAAAGACCAAAAATAAATCTGCAATAAATCTGCAATAAATCTGCAAAACTAAAAAAATGATCCAGCTTCTCTCTTGACATGGGCTTATATATGAAATATAATTATATGAAATACTAAAAATAATTAAAATACAATGACGGAGAAAAGTAAATTAAGCCCAGTTTTCCAGGGAGAAGGTGTCATCGACTGGAAGCACCTTTAAAACATGATTAATTGAAGTTCACTCCTGAGTTGCCAGCTGAAAACTTTACGGTCAGTAGGCGGGGACGTATGTTCTCTACGTTACAGGAGAAGGGATATCGGAATAGTTTTCCCGTATCTTATTTGAGGGGTTCTGTTTATATAACAGATCAACTAAGGTGGTAACGCGATAAGCTAGGCTTTTCGTCCTTTGGATGAAAGGTTTTTTTGTTTCTCGCAAAACTATTTCCCGTATCCTGCACGAGTGGGTCATTTTATAATGACCAATTAGGGTGGTACCACGAGATCCATAGCCTTCGTTCCTAAAGAACATATGGCTATGGATTATTATTTTATAGGGGGTATAAAAATGGTTGTAGTAATGAAGAACAATTCCACACCTGAGCAAATTAAATCTGTAACTAAGAAGCTGGAAAAACTAGGATTTAAAACACACATTATTCATGGAACAAAAAGAATTGTTATTGGTGCAATAGGAACCAGGGAAGATCTTGAAACCATGAATTTGGAAAGACTGCCTGGAGTTGAACGAATAGTCCCTATAATGAAACCCTTTAAGCTGGTAAGCCGTGAGGCCCAGGAAACAGATTCCATTATTAATATTAAGGGAGTTAATTTTGGAGGAAACAATATTACTGTCATAGCAGGACCTTGTGCCATAGAAAGCAGAGAACAGTTATTAACTGCCGCTCACATGGTGAAGAAAGCCGGAGCACAGGTATTAAGGGGTGGGGCCTTTAAACCCCGGACATCACCATATGCTTTTCAAGGTCTAGAGGAGGAAGGTCTCAAGCTCCTCAGGGAAGCCTCCCAACTGACAGGTCTGGTTACTGTTACTGAGGTCATTGATGAACGCAGCTTAAATATGTCCATGGATTATGTAGATATTTTGCAAATTGGTGCAAGAAACATGCATAATTTTCAACTGCTCAAAGTGGCAGGTCAATCTGGCAAACCTATATTGTTAAAGAGAGGTCTGTCGGCAACTATTGAAGAATGGTTAATGTCAGCTGAGTATATTATGGCAGAGGGTAATAATAAGGTCATATTGTGTGAAAGGGGCATAAGAACCTTTGAAACCTACACCCGTAATACCCTTGATTTAAGCGCAGTATCCCTGGTTAGGCAGCTTAGTCATTTACCTGTAATCGTAGATCCAAGTCACTCCACAGGAAATACCAAGCTGGTTCCACCAATGTCTTTAGCTGCCCTAGCAGCTGGGGCAAATGGCTTAATTATAGAAATGCATCCCGATCCAAGTACGGCCTTGTGTGACGGCCATCAATCATTAACACCTGATGAACTTAACCTATTAATGAAAAGGGTTACCAGAATGCTTGAAGTTTTATCAGATGATTCAGCGGTAGAAATGGAGGATGTGGTCAATGGATAAAAAAATAGGCTGCCTGGGACCAATTGGAACCTTTTGTGAATTAGCTGTAGAAAAATATTTTCAACAGGAGAATTATATCCTGGAGCCCTACTCATCAATACAAAAGGTTTTTGCCTCTGTTCACTCAGGGGAGGTGGATTTAGGGGTTGTCCCAATGGAAAACTCCTGTGAGGGAACAGTTAATCAGACCCTTGATCTCCTGGCTTATGGATATCCATGTGGCCTTGAGGAAGAAACTTGCCAATATGACATTAAGATTATTGGGGAGATAATTCTACCTATTAAACACAGCCTCCTGGCCAGGCCAGGTGTGAGGTTAGAGGAGGTTAACAGCATTATTTCCCATTCCCAGGCAATAGCTCAATGCAGGCATTACCTGGGGGAAGCCCTTCCCCACGCAAAGCTGGTTGAGGTTAGCAGCACTGCCGAGGCGGTAAGGCATGTCTCCCAATCAGCTGAACCATGGGCGGCTATTGCAATGGCAAATACAGCCAAAAAATATGGGCTTGCTGTGTTAGCCGAGGAGATAAATGACTATACCAATAATGAAACTAGATTCATAATAATTTCCAAAAAAGAACAAGAATGCTTTATTGACTGCAAGACTTCTATTTTAGTTAACATCTTAGACCAGCCGGGCGCTTTATATCAGGCTTTGAAGGAGTTTTCCCTCAGGGGAATAAACCTGACAAAAATAGAATCCAGGCCTGCAAAAACACGAATTGGACAGTACTTATTTTTCATTGATTTAGATGGACATTATTTAGAACCCAGGATTAAGGAAGCTTTAGATGAAATACACAGCATCAGTAATCCGGTAAAAATTTTAGGCTCATACAGGGCTTCCATGAACAATACAGGGAGAAAAAGCGAGTTTACTCCCAGCCTGGATTACCTACGCGGGGAAGTGGACATCATAGATGAGCAGATAATTGAAATGCTGGCGAGACGTACTAAATTGGTAGAGCAAATTGGCAGCTACAAATCTAGTGCTGCCAATGTACATGACCCAAAAAGAGAAGAGTGGATCTTGGGTAGATTAAGTGCCCTTGCAGAGGAAAAAGGCTTTAGCCCAACTGTAACAGTCAAAATATATAAAACTTTATTTGAGCACTTTGTAGCCTTACAAAAAAAACAGGGTCAGGCTTGACAAATTGACAAATTTCTTTTCTTTTCTTTGTTTTGACTGTTATGTTTCATTTTTTATTCTTTATAACCTTTTGTAATACCTGTACTAAATCCTTTGCCCTGGGAGGGCACCCAGCAATATTGTACCGGGATTTGCTAGTACAAATGCCTACTCCGATACCATCAATAGCTGATTCTTTATAACCCCTGCCAATTGATATTTTACCTTTATAAGACCCTAACAAGCCCATGTCATCTAGTTTATCAAGGGCGTGAATAAGGCTGCCGTAGCAGGGGGAGCAGGCCTGGTTTTCATTAATCCACTTAGAGAGGTGTTTTACCTTGTGACCGGGCTTAATTGTAACAGAAGGCATATTTTTCCTGTCTATTTCTTTGATAGGCGTATCATCACTGTAAAGCTGCCCCAGCCCTATTTCGTGGGCTATTTGCACATGCTTTATTTCATTAATTTCATAGCCCATTAATTCCGCCACATAGGAGTCCACCAGTACAGGGTCAGTACCTGCAATTATTCTGCCCATTTCAACGGGATTGCCCCCTTCTTCAAAGGTTAGGTCTCCCATGATGCCATCAACAATATGCAGTTTGGCCTTGATAATACCATTTAGATAAGCAATTGGTTTGTGTAAACCCAGGGAGTGAAATCTCCTTTTTTCCGAATCAGGGATGCACCCTTTTAAATTCTTTAAAGCGCAGGTCATTTTGGTTTGGCAGTGGCCCTTGAGAACTGGAAGATTGATTAAATAGTCTACCTGCTTTACAGTTTCACATATTTTGTAGTTTTCGCCCAGAAACTGTTCATTTACTCCCAAATCATTTTTCAAGTCAAGTAGCGGTACGTTATACCTCTGGGCAATATTTTCATAGCCGCAAACCTTATAAGCCCTCTTAGTGCTGTCTCCTACCCAGGAGCCTTCCATAATCCTGATATTGATAAACCCCCTCTCCTGGAAATATTCAATGATGCCTGCAGCTATTTCTGGAGAGGTGGTGGCACCAGAGCTGGCCGGTTTTGCCAGAACCAGATTTGGCTTTAAGCCAATAATACTGTCCTTGGAAAGCTTCTTTTCGAGCTCAATTTCATAAAGTAGTTTTTTAACCATCTCCCGAGGCCTGTCACCATAAATAACTTGTAAGCCCTTCATATATAATCACTCCAAATATTTTATTTCCACAAGCTCTCTTCCTAAAAGCTGGCATATGCCCCTATCTATAATCCTCCAAACTAGTTTGTATAATTATATATTAATAAATGTTCAGCTTTTCTATTATTTCTTCCTCGAACATTATATAAATAGGTCTTGTCAAAGGAGTTAATATTTATTCCAGGTTGGTTTTTATACAAGCTCATAATAAAGTCTGTATTTTTGATAATAAGCACAAACCTTGCTTTTAGATTTAATAAACACCGGGCAAGCCTTTTCTGATCCTCCATGCTGAAGGAGTTTTGTTGGTACTCACTAAAATCTGAATGGTAAGGTGGATCCAAGAAGACAAAGTCATTATGTGCTAGAGCATATTTATCAAAAAACTTCTCAAAGTCCATATTTTCTATAGTAGTGTTTCCGAGGATGGCTTTAGATTTTTCACTAAATACCTGGTCAACTTTTTTTCTAAAATCCTTTCTATTGTAAGCTATACCTCCATAGGGTATATTAAACTCCCCCTTGGAGTTAAAGCGGAACATGGAGCCATAACAGAATTCTCGGATAAAGTAGTAGTTGGCTATCTTTTTTGCTTCAGAAATCTCCTTATTCCACATATTTTTGTTGAGAAGATCACGAAAGTGCATATAAATGCCGCTTCTTATGGCAGTTTCAATGTTTTTTTGCACATCTTCAATAGAAAGATAGCCCTGTTTTTCCTCTAATGCCTTGATACGTTTAAGTTTAGCTATAGTATTGTCAACCATCTGCCCTGTAAAATTTTGGGGAATTACTGTAAAATCAACAGGGAAATAAGAATTAAGTAGTACATGGTTTGCAATAAATAGTCCCAGAACTCTTTCTGCCACCTGATCAGGGTTTGATAAACCCTGCCTGAAGTCCAAGTAGATTTTTAGAAGCTCTTTAAATATGGACTCCATATACTTATGAATACTTTCCCAGCACTCTACATATTTATAAAGCTCTAGTTTGAAAAGTCCCCTATCCAGGTCACCCTTTACATACCTGTAAAAAAGAATTAGCTCCTTGCAGAGGTCATTTACAATAGCCTTTTGAGGCTCAATATGAAAATATACTGCTCCTCCACCAAAGAAAGGCTCTATGTAGGTATTATAATCTCTGGGCATTAGCTGCTTTACATACTGTAATTCCTTGCTTTTTCCGCCTGGCCATTTGATTAGTGTCTGCATAGAATTTTTCCGCCTTGTGATAAATTATAATTTTTCAATAATATTATTATATATGTTCTGCTAGTATACTGCATTTCCTGCCTGTTTACTAATCAATTATAGCTGGTTCCTTGGCAGGTTCCTTGGCAGGTTTCTTGACTTCACTTTAGTTTAAATATGGCTTTGTTAATGTAGATTTTCACAAATTATCTGCAATTGCTTGTAGAACCGTGTTAAATTGTGGCAAAATAGATGTAGTTGGGGTTACTGAAGCAAAAGACCAGGGAATTCTGGTTAAAGTATATAAGATGGGGTGGATTAGCGTGGATAAGCACTCAGTTGCCAAGGTTTTAAAGGAAATAGGATTGCTGCTTGAGCTAAAGGGAGAAAACCCCTTCAAGACCAAAGCCTATTACAATGGTGCCAGGACAATAGAGTTTTTAGAGGGGGATCTAGAGATCCTTGTAAAGGAAAATAGATTAAAGGATGTAAAGGGTATAGGTCAGGCTCTTAATGAAAAAATTACTGAGCTTGTTCTTACAGGAAAGCTCAATTATTATGAAGACTTAAAAGCAAGCGTTCCCAAGGGCCTAATGGAAATGCTAAATATTCCCGGTCTTGGCCCCAAAAAACTTAAGGTACTGTATGATGAGTTAGCAATTTCTAGTATTGCAGACCTTGAATACGCGTGTAAAGAAAATAGACTCATTGATTTAAAAGGCTTTGGTCCAAAATCCCAGGAAAATATTTTAAAAGGCATAGAGTATTTAAAACGTTTTCAAGGGCAGTATTATTACGGTGAAGCCATAGCAGCTGCAGAAGAAATTATAGAGGAGCTGAAAAAATCTCCTCATCTAGTTGAGGTTAGTCTGGCAGGAAGCATTAGAAGGTTCAAGGAAATTGTAAAAGATATTGACCTGGTTGCCTCGTCTAATAATCCAGGGGAGCTCACCAGGTACATGTCGGAGCTGCCCCAGGTAACAGATGTGCTAGCCCTTGGAGAAACCAAGGCTTCTGTAAAGCTGCTCCTTGGAATCAATCTGGATTTGCGCGTGGTGAAACCAGAAGAGTATCCCTATGCTATCCATCATTTTACCGGCAGCAAGGAGCATAATACAGCAATGCGCCACAGGGCAAAAACCATGAGTCTAAAAATGAATGAATATGGAATATTTAGGGGTGAACAAAGGGTTAAATGTGCAGATGAAGTAGAAGTGTTCAAGGCCCTGGGTCTTGAATATATACCTCCTGAACTAAGAGAGAATCTAGGAGAAATTGAAGCTGCCGAGGCAGGAACATTACCCAACCTTGTAAAACCTTCAGATCTAAAGGGTATTTTTCATGTGCACACTACCTATAGCGACGGTTCTAATACCCTTGAAGAAATGGTACAAGCCTGTATGGAGCTTGGGTACGAATACCTTGGCATAACTGACCACAGCCAGTCTGCCTTTTATGCAGGTGGTTTAAAGGAAGAGGAAATCCTAAGACAACAGGAGGAAATTGCCCGGCTAAAGGAAAAGTATCCCCAGATTGAGATATTAAGCGGCATTGAATCAGATATTAAGCCTGACGGTTCCCTGGATTATTCCCAGGAGGTACTGGAAACCTTTGACTTTGTAATAGCCTCAGTCCACTCCAACTTTAAGATGACCAGGGAAAAGGCAACCCAAAGGCTGGTTAAAGCCATGGAGCATCCCATGGTTACAATGCTCGGGCACCCCACGGGGAGAATACTCCTGGGCAGGGAGGGATATCCCCTGGATATGGAGCAAATTTTCGAGGCAGCCCTTAGGCACAAGGTTATCATTGAATTGAACGCCAGTCCAGCCCGTTTAGATATTGACTGGAGGTATTTAAAGAGGGCAAGAGAATTAGGGGTTTTAATAGCCATTAATCCCGATGCACATAGAATCCACGAATTACAGGATGTTATCTATGGTGTTAAAATTGCCCGCAAGGGTTGGCTTGAGGTAAAAGACGTATTTAACTGCAGGGGCCGTCATGACATAATAAAATATCTTGCGGCAAAAAAACTGGGTCCTGCAAGAACTTAGAACAAGAGCTTAGAAATAGTAAATGACGAAAGAATGGAGGTAATATGAGCTGATGCAAAAAGATAACATGACCATGAAGGAAATGCAGCAGGTTGTTGACGAATATATATCCCAGTTTGAAGAGGGATATTTCTCTCCTCTAGCACTAATGGCGCGTTTAACAGAAGAAGCAGGAGAACTGGCCAGGGAAGTAAATCATCACTATGGAGAAAAACCAAAGAGAAAAGATGAAGAGGAAAACACCATAGACATGGAGCTTGCAGATTGTATGTTCATTCTCATTTGCTTTGCCAACTCCCTGGGAATAGACCTTAACAAGGCTTTTAATGATATGATGGACAAGTTTAATACACGAGATAAGAACCGCTGGACCAGAAAAGACCAGGGTCAGGCTTGACAAATTGACAAAATTTCTATTTCGTGCTTACTATATTAAATGTAGGGGGGAGATATATGGACAGCAGCACGATTTTGCAGATAACGTTAATTGGCTTAATTTCAGGTGTATTGGGCACTGCCCTGGGGGGATTATTTGGAGTAATTCTAAACATATCAAAGGGCAACAGGTTAAGTATTATCATGGGCTTTGCTGCAGGCATTATGATGACAATAGTTTTTCTTGAACTACTCTCAGAAACCATTGACATGAATTTGGTGGAATGGGGGGTTGTTGGGTTGACAGTTGGGGTCTTGGTATTTTTGATTATAGATTTAATCATACCCCATCATCATCCCCATTCCCAGGATGGCATGGGCTCAACTTATCTTAAAAAGGGCGCACTTATGACACTGGGCATAGGCTTACATAATCTGCCTGAAGGCTTAGCAATTGGGGCTGGATTTGCCGCCTCCCAGGATCTCGGTTTCACTCTAGCAATTGTTATAGCAATACACAATATTCCTGAAGGCCTTGCTGTTGCCACACCCCTTATCATGGCAAATATTTCTCGTTTCAAGGTGCTTCTCATTACTGCAGCAGCTGGGTTTCCCATGGCTGCCGGCGCTTTCATTGGTGCCCTTATAGGAAATATTTCTCCAGTTTTCCTTGCGGCATCCCTGGGATTTGCAGGAGGTGCAATGCTTTATATTGTGTGTGATGAACTAATTCCTGATGCTTATAATATTGCCAGAAGTGAACATTACCCCATTATGGGCATCCTTTTTGGAGTTGTCATAGGAATTGTACTTATCTATTTAGTGAATTTTTAGGGCCAGGGGTCAGGCTTGACAAACTGACAAAAATAAATGTAATATGAAGAAAAAACTGGAAGTGAAGAAAAATGCCAAGAAGGTCCAGGGTACATTATTATGGAGCACTATATCATGTCATTGTAAGAGGTAACAACAAAGAATACATTTTTGAACAGGATGAAGACAAGGCAATTTATAAGGACATTATCAAAAACTACAAGAAAAAATACTATTTTGTTATTTATGCCTATTGCATTATGAACAATCATGCACATATTCTAATAGAAATTAGAGACACGCCCCTTTCGAGGATTATGCAGGGAATACAACAAGTTTATACTCAATTGTACAATAAAAAGTATGAGAGAACAGGTCATGTATTTGAGCAAAGATATAAAGCCATACTTTGCGATAAGGAGAACTATTTTTTAGAGCTAATAAAATATATCCACCAAAACCCCATAAAGGCTAATATTACAGAAACTCCAGATTATAAATGGAGCAGCTATGTTGAATATATTGGCAGACCGGATATTGTGGATGTTAGCGAAGTATTGCTTCGGTTTTCGGAAAATAACCAGGAGGCAATTAAAAGATACCAGGAATTCATGGGGGTACTTGATCAACAGGACAATAATTTTGAATATGCCTTACCAGAGCAAGACATAGAAAAACAAAGCGAAATTCCCACGGCGTTAATAAAGATTGGGAAAGATAATTATTTAGAGAGAGTGACAAAATATTATGGGGTTAGTTTGAAAGAATATAGGACTGGCAGGTTAACAAAGGAACTAAGGCAAAAGAGGGCAATTATTATATTGCTCAGCAAGGAGATAACAAATATTAGCAACAAAGAACTCAGTGAATTATTTGGAATAACACCGTCAGGAATAACCAAGATTTTGACAAGAACGGACTATAATGTTGTAAAGGATGAATATGACAAGTTGAAAATGTCAATTTGTCAAGCCTGACCCCTTAAGGAGGTGGCGAGATGCCGTTAATCAGCTTGAAGGTTAACAATAGGGAGTATTGTCTGGAAGTTGAAAATCATCTAAGATTGATAGATCTTTTGAGGGAAAAGCTGAGGCTTACAGGAACCAAAGAAGGCTGTGGCGAAGGGGAATGTGGTGCCTGCACTGTACTTATGGATGGCAAGATAGTCAACTCATGTCTTGTTTTGGCCATACAGGCACAGGGCAAAGAAATTATTACAATAGAAGGAATAGGTTCAGGAAAGGAACTGCATCCTGTACAGCAGGCATTCCTGGAGGAGGGGGCAGTGCAGTGCGGCTACTGCACACCGGGAATGGTCATATCAGCAGTAGACTTGCTAAATAAATATCCCAAGCCTTCCAAACAGGAAATTAAAAGGCACCTGGCTGGTAACTTATGCAGATGTACAGGCTATGACAAGATTATGAAGGCAGTATTAAAAGCATCTCAAAGGGGTGAGTAGGTGTGGTTAAAGAACGGATAATTGGTCAAAACACCATAAAGGTAGATGCTTTAAGCAAGGTTACTGGGAAGGCTCAATATCCTGCAGACCTGGAAATGGCTAGTATGCTTTATGGAAGATTACTCCAGTTAGACGTGGCACATGCCCGAATAATAAGTATTGACACCAATGATGCACAAAATATTCCTGGCGTAAAGGCTGTTTTGACAGGCAAGGACGTGCCTGGCCTTAATGGACAGGGTGTTTTATTTACAGATATGCCGGTTTTATCAGCCCAACGGGTGCGTTCAATAAATGATGTGGTGGCCCTGGTAGCTGCTGAGACTCAGGATATAGCGCAAGAGGCCATTGATAGCATCAAGGTTGAGTATGAGGAGCTACCAGCAGTTTTTGATGCTGAAGAGGCAATGAAGGAAGATGCCCCCAGGGTACATGATAAAGAGAATATTATATATCACCTGAAAATTAGAAAGGGTAATGTTCAAGAGGCCTTTGAAAGATCTGCAATTATAGTAGAAGATGTCTATACAACACAAATGGTTGATCATGCTTTTTTGCAGCCTGAAAGCTGTCTAGCCTATCTAGACAACAGGGGACACCTGGTTGTCCATATAGCAACCCAGTATATCCACTGGGATAGATATGAGATTGCTCGTGCCTTAAACATGCCTGTTCATAAAATAAAGGTAGTAAATACAGCGGTAGGTGGAGCCTTTGGCGGCAGGGAAGATATGACCCTGCAGATAAGGGCAGCCCTTTTGGCCCTTAAGACAGGCAGACCTGTAAAAATAGTGTCTGAGAGAACAGAATCCTTTAAGCTTCACTCAAAAAGACACCCCATCAAGATGTACTACAAGACAGGTGCAGATGCGCAGGGCAGACTCACAGCCCTTGAGGCAAAAATTATAGGAGATACAGGGGCATATGCCTCCTGGGCCCCTAATATAATGAGAAAGGCTGCAATCCATGCTACAGGACCATACATTATACCCAATGTAATGGTTGATTCTTATGCAGTATATACCAACAACCCTTTTGCAGGAGCTATGAGGGGCTTTGGTGCAGCTCAGCCACCCCTTGCCCATGAATCCCAGATGGACAGGATAGCAGAAAAACTTGGCATCCATCCATTTAAAATACGTTGGATAAATGCCATGGAGGAAGGCAGCCAGACTGCTACAGGACAGACTCTTGATGCAAGTGTAGGCTTGAAGGAATGCATGAAGGTAACTGCAGCTGCAGCTGGATGGGATATTGAGGAGTTGACGGGAGGTTGCAGTAATGGCTAAAAAACGCGGTGTAGGCATGGCAAGCATCTTCTATGGTCTTGGCTACGGCAATGGGTTTGCTGACACATCTAGTGCTTTTGTTGAGGTGAATGAAGATGGAACAGCCATTGTACGCATAGGGGCATCTGATTGCGGTCAGGGTTCAAGTACAGTAATAGCTCAAATAGCTGCCGAGGAACTAGGCATAAATGTAGAAGACGTTGCTGTCATAACAGAGGATACTGATGCAACACCTGATGCTGGAACGTCAGCTGCCACGCGGCAGACTTATACATCAGGCAACGCAGTTCGCAAGGCAGCAAAGGAGGCCAAAGAAATACTTTATGACAGGGCCCGTATAGAGCTTGGGGTGAATACCTTACATGGCTTGGTAGGAGAAAAAGGCTTTATATATCCAAGGGGTCTTCCAGACAGGAGAATAAGCATTAAGGACCTGGCTTTTAATGCCAAGCTGGAGGGGTTAAGAATTGTGGGTGAAGGAGCCTTTACGGCACACAGCACCAGGGTTGATCTAGAAACGGGACAAGGTGCTCCCTATTGGCCCTATGCCTTTGCAGTTCAGATAGTTGAAGTAGAGGTAGATACTCTAACGGGAATGGTAGAGGTAATTAAAGTAATAGCTGCCAATGATGTGGGCAAAGCCATCAATCCCGTTAATGTTGAGGGACAAATCGCAGGTGGTGTATGTCAGGGTATTGGTATGGCCCTACTTGAAGAGGTGGAGCTAAACAAGGGAAGAATAAAAAACCCAAGCTTTTCTAAATATTTAATACCTACCTTTGCAGATGTACCTGATATAGAACCACTTATTGTAGAGTCACCTGAACCAACTGGACCTTATGGGGCCAAGGGAGTAGGAGAGCCCTGTATGATACCTACTGCACCGGCAATAATTAACGCCATTTACAATGCGGTTGGTGTAAGAATTACAAGTCTCCCTGCAACACCTGAGAAAATTTTAGAGGCTCTTAAAGGAAAAGCGTAAGCAGCTATTTGCCATTGCAGGTTAAATTAATGCTGATGGGGTTGTATTACCTAAACCAAATTTGTTTGGCAATAAACAAAAAAAGACCATGAGCCCTTGGAGTTTAAAAGGCTTATGGTCTTTTTTTATTTTTTCTCAATTAGTTAGGATGTTAGGTTTTTCCACCCCTTGGCAAAAAACTCTAGGTTAGCCTTAACCATATCTTTAACTGAATTCTTGCAAGCCTGTGGAACGCCTATAAGGTCATATGCTGCGGGGTTCTCCTCATGTGTTTTTATAAACGTTTCTATAAATGTTTTCTTAACCTCTGTGCCAATGTTTATTTTCTTAATTCCCAATTCCACACCCCTTGCAAACTGCCTGGTGGTTAAACCTGTGCCTCCATGTAAAACCAGGGGTACATTTGCAGTTTCAGCTATCGTTTGCAGAAGCTCAAAGTTTAAATGTGGTTTACCCTTATACAGGCCATGGGCATTACCAATGGATACAGCTAATGCATCAATATCTGTTTCACTCAAGAATGATTTAACATGCTCTGGATTAGTCATTTTTGCAGCCTTCACTTCTTCTCCATCTTCAATGCCGGCAAGGGCCCCAAGCTCTGCTTCCACGGATACACCGGCGTTCTTGGCTTTTTTAGAAACCATATTAGTGATTGCTATGTTTTCTTCCAAGCTTAAATGGGAGCCATCGATCATTACAGCACTAAAACCCAAGTTAATGGCTTTTACACATGTTTCCAAGTCCTTTGAATGGTCTAAAAAGACACAAACTGGAGAGGCTGCTTTCTTTGCCAGCTCAACCATGATGCGGCCAATCTCATCATTTCCTGGTTTGTTTAAAACAGGTGAGCCTATCATGGCTATTACAGGAAGGTCCAGTTCTTCCCCGGCTTGAATGATTCCCTGTGCAGTAAACAAATCATAGGTGCTAAAGGCACCAACAGCTCCGTCATGAATTTGTAACACCTCTTTTAAGGTTACTAAAGGCATAATGATTCCCCCACAATTTAAATATTATAATGTTGCAAATATACAAATATATATTAATTATGGCCCATGGTTTTTTAAATGTCAATAAGTCATTCTTACCAGCCCAAGATCAGTACAGGAGACAGTTTTGTTTCAAAAACCATTACTAGGCCCTGGGAACGATAGAAAATAACAACATAACCTAATCCAATTGACATGCAAAAAAATATGCAATATTATAATTTTACAATATAATTTGTGGAGGTAGTAGCTATATGCTTTATCTAGAAGAACATGAAAATGGATTTAGCTTATATTTTAAAGACTATGAAATAATCAAACACTCACCTGCCAACCCCTTCTTGTCTGTTGGAACAGGTGAAGCAAAGTATGAAATGCATTTTGGAAACTTTGATATTGAAGAAAGGCTTCATGAAAAGTACACTTTAACAGCCCATGAGGTCTTAGAAAATGTTCCGGGTAAAAAGGTTAAAATAAGGTTTCATAAGTGGGATAAGCTTTATGTAGAAGCTGTCTTTATGGTTGTTAACGAAAGGCTAGAGGTTGTGTTTGAGAATCATACACCTGGGCTAAATAGAACATGGATGAACATTAATGCTGATGCCAATGAAGCTATATTTGGCTGTGGTGAACAATTCTCTGAATTAAATCTCAGGGGAAAAAATCTCCCCCTGTGGGTAGCTGAGCAGGGAGTTGGCAGAAACAAAAGGGATATTATTACCTTCCAGGCTGATATGGATCATAGGGCAGGGGGGGATTGGTATACAACGTATTTCCCACAGCCAACCTATGTTTCAACTAATAATTATTACTGCCATGTGGAGGATACAAATTACATGGAGTTTGATTTTCGTAAAGTTGAATATCATCAGCTTTATGTTAGAAATGTTCCTGAAAAGGTTGTTTTTGGCAGGCAGGATACTGCTGTTGACCTGCTCCAGGATTTGACTGCCTATTTAGGAAGACAGCCAGAGCTGCCTGACTGGGTTTATGATGGAGTTTGGCTTGGAGTTCAGGGGGGAACAGAAACGGTTCTTCACAAGCTTGAGAATGCTCAAAACCATGGTGTAAAGGTTGCTGCCTTATGGGCCCAGGACTGGGAAGGAAAAAGAATTACATGGTTTGGAAAACAGTTATTCTGGGACTGGAAATACAGCAAGGAAATGTATCCCAATCTGCCAGAGCTAATTAAAGAGCTTAATGGAAAGGGGATTAAATATCTAGGATATATTAATTGCTTCCTGGCCATAGAAGGTGACTTGTATAAAGAGGCTTCTGAAAAGGGTTATTGTGTAAAAAATCCAGCTGGTGAAGATTATCTTGTGGTAATTACAGCTTTTCCAGCAGCAATTGTGGACATTACCAACCCAAATGCAGTTGAGTGGATCAAAAATGTGATCAAACAAAATATGATGGGCATTGGCCTGTCTGGATGGATGTGTGATTTTGGAGAGTATCTGCCAACTGATGCTGTCTTGTATTCTGGAGAAAGTGCAGAAAGCTATCATAATAAATATCCGGCTGATTGGGCTAGGGTAAATAGAGAGGCAGTTGAAGAAGCAGGCAAACTGGGTGAGGTAGTATTTTTTACAAGGGCAGGTTATACAGGAACGTCCCGTTACTCAACTAGCATGTGGGCTGGTGATCAGCTGGTCAATTGGAGCCTGGATGATGGTTTAGCTTCTGTAATTCCTGCTGCATTGTCCCTTGGCATGTCAGGCTTTGGGATTTCACATTCTGACATTGGTGGGTACACATCTCTCCATGGAGTAATAAGAACCAGAGAGGTGTTTATGAGATGGGCTGAACTGGGAGCCTTTACTCCAATTATGAGAACCCATGAAGGAAACCGACCTGATGAAAACTGGCATTTTGATTCTGATGAAGAAACGCTTTTGCATTTTGCAAAAATGAGCAGGATTTACACTCACCTAAAGCCTTATCTGAAAGACATAGTTAAAGAAAATGCTGAAACAGGAATACCTTGCATGAGGATGCCATATATTCATTATGAGGGTGATGCTGAGCTGCATAACCTAAAATATCAGTATCTTTTAGGCAGGGACTTAATGGTAGCCCCCGTATATGAAGAGGGTAAAACTACCCAAGGGGTCTATCTGCCTGATGACATCTGGGTTCATGTATGGTCAGGAAAAGAATTCACAAAGGGATACCATGAAATTGAGGCTCCCATTGGACAAATACCTGTGTTTTACCGTAAGGAAAGCAGCTATAAGCAATTATTTGACGAAATCAAGAAGCTGTGACAAGAAGCTAAACCATTATTTTATAAAAGCATAAAAGCAGAAAAATAAAAAGTTAAATTATAAAAAAATGTTATAATCCTTTTAAAAAAGAGTCTTCGGACTCTTTTTTGCACTATCAGACACCCATGCCGCCTCGCGGCACCACTTATGGATGAAAATTTTATTTTCAGGGCAGAAAGTATAAGTTCCACAAGGTAGATAGTGGTCGGCTAAAACGCAGCGTCCTGCTGCATAGCCGACATTAGAACGTCCTGTTCGTCATTCACTAGACTAAGGCTTCCGCCGACGTCAAGGAGTTGGCGCCCTAAAGGACTAGTAGTTCTAGCATTGCAAAATACGCAATGTAAGAACTACTGGCGCAAGCCAAGTTTTGTTTTATTTACCAAAGATATCAGTCTGTGAGCTGCTTTAGTCAATAATAGTAATTATTTGCTTTTATTGTAACTTGTATGAGGATTTGTATAGAAGTATAATCTTAGATGGTATAGCTAATAACATGTCAAGAGCTTGAATTTTAAATATTAAAAAAATAAATAGTTATTGTACTCATTGCTATTAAAGGATGTTGGACACAAAGCGCCTAAAGGGATAAATTTCTTTTAAAATGTTTATTGACACAGATGAAACAAGGTATTTATAATATGGTTGTAAATAAATAATATTGTAATATTGTATATTTATTTTTTTAAAGACCTCGTCTGTAAATTACGTCTGGATTTCAGCTTCTTTAAAATGATTTAAATATACAAAATTTTTAACTAAATTTAGCAATATTTTTAAATCCCTTGCTGTGCATGACTAATATGAGGGGAGTTGTAAAAATTGGCCAGGGTAAAGCTGAAAAATGTCTACAAGTATTACAATAAAGAAACGCTCGCAGTATCAGATTTCAATTTAGAAATAGAGGATGGAGAGTTTTTAGTATTAGTTGGCCCATCTGGTTGTGGAAAAAGTACCACCTTGAGGATGGTAGCTGGCCTAGAAGAGGTTAGCAGGGGAAACATTTTCATTGAAGACAAGGATGTTACCCATATGGAACCAAAGGACAGGGATATTGCCATGGTATTTCAGGACTATGCCCTATATCCCCACATGTCTGTTTATGAAAATATGGCTTTTGGTCTTAAGCTGCGCAAGTACTCAAAAAAGGAAATTGATGAAAGGGTAAAAACGGCAGCCGAAATATTAGGTATTACCGACCTATTGAAAAGACAGCCCCGCCAGCTTTCCGGAGGGCAGAGGCAGAGGGTGGCCCTGGGCAGGGCCATAATTAGAAAACCCCAGGTATTCCTAATGGATGAGCCTTTAAGTAATCTGGATGCCAAGTTAAGGGTTCAGATGAGATCTGAGTTGGTTAAGCTGCAGCGCAAGCTTGAAACAACCACCATTTATGTTACACATGACCAGACTGAAGCCATGACAATGGGTGACAGGATAGTTGTAATGAAGGATGGCTTTGTACAGCAGGTGGGAACTCCAGAACAAATATATCACAAGCCCGAAAACCTCTTTGTGGCAGACTTTATAGGTTCACCTGCCATGAATTTTATTAATGGAAGCCTGATAGTGGAAAATGGTACTGTTTTATTTCAAAGTGAAAGCTTTAAAATAGATGTTACTAACCTGATAAAAGGGGGACAGGTTTCAGAAAAAGAGGTTGTTTTAGGTTTTAGACCTGAAAATGCATCTGTAACCAATACCAAAAAGGGTCAGTGGTCTGAAGCCGTCAAGTGTAGTGTAGAATTAATCGAAGACCTGGGAGCAGAAAAAATTCTTTACTTGAAAACTGGAAGCCAGGAGTTCAGATTAAAATTGTTTGATATTGCTTATGAGATTGAAGTTGGTGAAACAAAGGAAATATATTTGAATCTGGATAAAATTCATATTTTCAGTAAGAAGGATGGAAATAAATTAGCCGGGCTATAAACTTATCTAGTAAGTCCACCAGTATATTAAGTCGGGAGGTGGGTTATAGAAGAAAAGTAATTTGTGCTAATTAGGGTTGTGTTGATGTAAGACAAATTTTTTCAAAACCGTTAAAAAGGAGTGGGGAGTGTTGAAAAGATTTAAGGTTTTAGCTATTTTGTTAACTGTTATGCTAATGTTTGGTTTACTGGTTGTGGGATGTGGACAAAAAGAGGAGCCCCAACAGGGTAAAGATGCTGGAGATGAAAATATAACATTGCGTTTTGCTCACTGGAGGGGTGAGGATAATGCAGCTTTTAATGACATAATTGCCCAATTCAATGCTGAGTATCCAAACATTACTGTAGAGCAGGATATATCCGGGTCTGAGCAGTATCAGACAAAGCTTCAGGCAGAACTGCAGGCACAAGCTGGTCCAGACATAATGACTGTAATGCCGGGGGCACGTTTTGCCAACCTAGCTGATGCTGATGTTTACATTAATCT
Source organism: Desulfitibacter alkalitolerans DSM 16504 (assembly GCF_000620305.1). Taxonomy (NCBI): domain Bacteria; kingdom Bacillati; phylum Bacillota; class Clostridia; order Neomoorellales; family Desulfitibacteraceae; genus Desulfitibacter; species Desulfitibacter alkalitolerans. The sequence continues at coordinate 194,110 of NZ_JHVU01000018.1, forward strand.
AGCTAATGCTGAATTCATTGATCGTTTCTCAGCTCACCTCTTAGAGCCAGGTCAATGGAAGGGTCAGCAGCTTGCAATTCCATACCAGTTAGTATTTAACATGCCGGTTTATAATGCTGGAATGTTTGAGGAGTTTGGCTTAGAGCCAGCAGATAGCTGGGAAGGATTCCTGGCACTTTGTGAAGAAATAAAAAGCAGAGGAGTTACCCCAATTATCTTTGATAGTGAAATTGGCCCCGGTCAGTTCATTAACCCAATGCTTATGAACAACATGCCGGAAGGTGATACCCTTAGCAAGGTTCAATTAGGAGAAGCCAAGCTAACTGATGAGTGGTTTGTGAAAACTTTAAGTCAGTTTGATGAGTTAAATAAAAAAGGTTATTTCCAAAGAGATGTTTTAGGTACTAGAAAAGATGGTGCTGCAGCCTTATTTGCCCAGGAACAGGGCGCAATGCTGGCACAAGGCTCCTACATGATGGCTTCAAACAAAGCTGCTAACCCAGAATTGAAGCAAGGCTTATTAGCACCAATCACTGTTCCTGCTGATCAAATGAAATACGAAGGTATCCATACAGCAACATTTATGTTGGGTGTTAACAAGAATTCAACTAATCAAGAAGCTGCTTTAAAATTCTTGGAATTCTTGTTTAGACCGGAAATAGCCGCCCAATATGCGGCAGCAACCGGCCAGATGTTAACAGTTAATGGTGTACAATATGATTCACCAGAATTAAATGCACAAACTCCATGGCTGACTAAGAATACTCTATTCCAACCACGTTATACAGTTACTGTAAGTGAAGTAGAAACTGCAATCACTACAGCAGTTGTTGACGTAATTGGTGGTATGGCTCCGGCAGATGCTGCACAGAAGGCACAGGAGGCAGTAGAGCGAGCTATTAACTAGAACAAGCCTTTTGAAGTAGAATGAGAGAGGAGTGATCCTCTCTCATTTACTAATGAAGGCAAGGAGGAAAAATTATGAAGACTATACAGAAATACTGGAAACTTTCTTTTTTCCTATTACCAGGGGTGGTTTTATATACGGTTTTTTTCTTTTTTCCAACTTTATCAGCACTAGGACTTAGCTTTACTGATTGGAATGGTCTTTCCCATTCATATAATTTTGTTGGGTTGGATAATTACCAGAGGATGTTTACCAATGATCCAATTTTTACTACGGCCTTTGGCAATAACATGAAGTTCATGTTATTTGTGGTTATTTTCCAAACCTTGTTTTCTTTAATTTTTGCAATATTGCTTGTAAAAAATACAAGAGTAAATATATTTTACAGGGCATTATTCTTTCTTCCTACCATAATATCTTCAGTATCGGTAGCTTTTATTTGGATCTTTGTCTATGAGCCAAGCATAGGCTCCTTGAATACGTTGATGACTACCCTGGGCATGGAAAGTTTAATTCAGTCCTGGTTAGGAGATAGAAATATTGCCATATTCAGTATAGCCTTCACTCAGGTGTGGTTTCATACAGGACAGGTAATGATTATATTTATAGCAGGCCTACATTCAGTCCCCAAATCCCTTTATGAGGTGGCTAGAATCGAGGGAGCTAGCAGATGGCAGACCTTTAGACATGTTACATGGCCATTAATTGCCCCTGCAGCAACTATTGTAGTAGCATATACCACACTGCAATCCTTTAAAGCCTTTGACTTGATTTTAGCCATGACAGATGGTGGCCCTTCATATGCAACGGAAATACTATCATTATTTATTTATCATCAGGCATTTACCCATTACAAATTTGGTTACGCTTCAGCAGCTTCAGTTATATTCCTGGTTATTGTTGCCTTCATAACCATAGTGCAGTTTAGGCTGCTAAAAGCTAACAAGGTTAATTATTAAGGGGGGATTGAAATGGAAAAGAATCTTGCAAAAAATGATAAATCCTTCAAAAATGTCCCTGTTGATGAGTCTATCGGCATTAATGGTACTGACAGACTTATAGATAAGGTTTTAAGACATATACCATTAATTATTTTTTCACTGCTAATTATTGGTCCATTAACGCTAGTCTTCTTTGCCAGCTTTAAGGATCTAAGACAGCTATATTTAGATCCCCTCGGCCTACCGGCTAAATGGGACTTTGTAAACTATGTAACTCTTTTTGCCAATGAAAACATGCTCCTTTATTTTAAGAATAGTGTCTTTGTTACCTTTACCTCTGTTTTTTTCATTCTCTTTTTTGGGAGTATGATATCCTATGCAATTATTAGACTGCCCAGATGGGTTGGCGGCCTTATCTTCGGCTTCCTGGTGGTGGGTATGATGATACCCGCCCAGGTAAATATGATACCCATCTACGTGCTCTTTGCAAAGCTCAATCTTTTAAACAAGCACCTTGGTTTAATAATAGTTACAATTTCGGCCCTGCTGCCCATATGTGTATTTATCCTTACAGGGTTCATGAGAGCTTTACCCAAGGGTTTAATAGAAGCGGCAATGATTGACGGGGCCTCCCATTGGCAGATTTATACAAGGATTGTTTTGCCATTGTCCCTGCCTGCAATGTCATCAGTAGCAATTTTTTGCTTTGTGATTTCATGGAACGATTTGCTTTACCCCCTTTTATTTATCAAGTCAGCGGGGCTAAAGACTATCCCGTTAGCGTTATTACAGTTCCAGGGACAATATCTAACTAATTACCCAATGATTTTTGCTGGAGTTGTGGTGGCATCCTTACCAATGATTGTAATCTATGTTTTCTTACAGAGATACTTCATCGCCGGCATGACAGCTGGCTCAATGAAGGGTTAAAAGTTAAATAGAGTTTTAGAAAGGGAGAGGATAATTAATGAAGCAGCTGCAGATAGTGTTTCTCCCACTTGGGCGTGTGAACTTTCATATGGAAAGTGCCGGAGAAGTATTGGAAAACTCCAAAAAAATGCTAGGGGAAATATACTCCCACATGGAAATGCCTGAAGAACTAATAACATCTCCAGAAATGTTAAGGGAGTATCTTGTCAACCTGGAAGAACCTGACCTGATTATTTTTCAGAATACTACCTTTGTAGACTCAACTTTTGCTGCAGAGGTTGTTCGTAATATAAAATGTCCAATCCTTCTATGGACTGTTAGAGAGCCGTTCATAGACGGAGGAAGATTACGCCTCAATTCCCTAACAGGTGCCTTTTCAGCTGGAAACCTATTTACCAGTCAGGGCAGAAGCTATGAATATATTTTTAGCGCACCAGGAGAAGAAAAGGTTGCAGGGAAGATAAAAAGTGTCATAGATGCTTGTAGAGTTAAGAAGAGCTTGAGAGAGCTAACTGTGGGAGTGGTTGGAACTGCTCCTGGGGGCTTTTATTTTTCTACTGCCCTTGATACAGAACTGTTAAAGCTAACAGGTTCTAAAATAGAGAGTATTGAAGCTAGAGACATTATCAAAAGAGCAAAAGAACTAGATAAGGAGCAGTATGAGCAGCATATCTCAGAGCTTTGCGGTACACTAAAGGAGGCAGATAAAATTCCTCCAGATAATCTGGAAAAATACGGAAGACTCTACGCTGCATATTCTCAATTCATAGAAGAAAAAGGTATTAAAGCCCTTGCTTCACGCTGTTGGCCTGATTTTTTCACCGAATATGCAACCCCAGTTTGCGGTGTTTTATCAACCCTTACTGACAGAGATATTGTTGCTGCCTGTGAGGCAGATGTTTATGGTGCTGTTTCCATGTATATATTAAAGGAGTTAACTGGTGCAGCCCCTTACTTTGGAGATCCGGTTTCCCTGGATGAGGGGAAAAATACCATTACCTTCTGGCACTGCGGTGCAGGCGCATGCTCTCTGGCCCGCAAGGATACAGGGGCAAGGGTGGGAGTCCACCCAAACAGAAAAATCGGACCTACCATGGAATTCGGCCTAAAATCAGGAAGGGTTACAGTTATTCGTCTAGGTAGAAAGGCTGATGGCACCTTCCGCATATTTCTCATGGGCGGGGAAGCCGCTGATGAACCACAGCAATTTCTGGGAACCTCAGTGGTTGTTAAAACTGACAATGATGCAGGCAAAATTATTGCAGATGCAGTTCAGGCCGGCTGGGAGCCCCATTTTGTCCTTGGATATGGAGATGTAAGTGAGGCTGTTAAATCTCTAGGCAGACTCCTGCAAATAGAAGTGATTGAATACTAGACTTGGATATTAATAAAATATTGAGCATTAAGAGGGATTGACTTATGACTATAAAAACACATCTTCTGCAGGAAGAGATAAGTGAAAAGGAAGCACGTATTGAAAAGCTCTGTTTGGACCTGGGTTTAGATGGACTTTGCTTCTTTAAATTCACAAACTTTGCCTGGTTTACAGGCGGAGGTACTAACAGGGTTGTTACCGGCTCCGAAAGGGGCTGTTCCTTTATCCTGTATCTTAGGGGCAGCATATATGTATTTGCTCCCATAAATGAAATAGATAGAATAACTGCTGAACAAATACCCTTTGAGCACTATGAGGCTGTAATCTATGACTGGTTCGCCAATCCTATTAATTTTTTAAAAGATAAAATAAAGGATTTAAAGGTTGGCAGTGATGTTCCCATTCCAGGCTTGGAGCTGGTAAGTGATGAAATTGACAGATTGCGTTTTTCTTTAACTCAATCAGAAGTGGCAAAGGCACAGGAAATTGCATTAATCTGCTCAGAAAGAATAACAAGTGCCTGTGTTGATGCAAGGCCTGGGATAAGTGAACAGGAAATAACGGCGAGGATTAGTGGTGAATTATTGGAGCAAGGGGTAAAGCCGTCAGTTCTTTTAGTAGGCACAGATGACAGGATTTTTACCTGCAGACATCCAGTTCCCACTGGCAAAAAGCTTGAGAAATATGGATTAATCAGTCTGGTTGGGGAGAAATGGGGCATCCATATAACCCTGACAAGGGCTTTCTACCTGGGAAAGCTTCCTGAAGCTATCAAGAAAAAGCAATTAATGGTATGCCAGGTTGATGGTGCAATGATTGCCCATACCCTATTAGGTGAGGAAAGTGATCTTGCCCTTAAGGCCTGTCAGAATGAATTTGCCCGTCTGGGCTATCCTGATGAGTGGAAATGTCATCATCAGGGTGGAGCCATTGGCTATGCGCCAAGAGAATTCAGGGCAGGTGAAAGAAGTGAGAAGGTCCAGGTTAATCAGATGTTTGGATGGAACCCTACATTGAAGGGAACAAAGAGCGAGAGTACTATACTTGTTAAGGCTGATGGTTCTGCCTTGATTCTTGATGTAGTCCCAGCCTGGTGGCCAACTACAATAGTAGACTTTGGGGATAAACAAATAGTTAGGCCCTTGATATTAGAAAATTAATGCGGCAGGAACAATAGCTGGGTTTCTAGGTGATGCCTGGCTATTTGCGTAAAGAGTGCCCAAAGGGATATACCTGCTGGCATTAACAATATAAAGGAAGGGATTACCTTGACAGGATTGTTAAGTACCTTTTTATCTGCATTTAGTAATGGTGTATATCTTACAGTTAATAGAACAGTTCTTCTTAATACTTCACCAATAGTGTTTGGATTTCTCGTAATGGGTACTGTAGGAGTACTGTTAGCCTTATACAGCATATATAAATACGGTTTTCAAGAATTTAAAAATGCAATAAAGACTAACCTGACTTTTTTGCTGCTCATGGGCATTATAGCATCCACCTTGAATTTTTTATTATTCTGGGGTTTGCAGTTAAGCACTGCAACAAACTCTGCTATAATAACCAGGTTAGATGTATTATTTGCAGCCATACTAGGAGGTATCTTCTTTGGAGAGAGATTAAAGGGCTGGGATTGGGCGGCTGTCATCATATTAATCTTTGGTTCCCTAAGGGTTCTGCAAATTGATATTAGTCAATTTACCGCCAACAAGGGAGATATATTATTTATAATTCATACCTTCCTGGTAGCAGTAAATGCCCAGATCATTCGCTACAAGCTTGCAGAGGTAAAGGGGAGCATAAAAGCTTGTTTTAATGCAGGCTCCTGCAGTTTAATATATCTTACAGTAATTATTCTAACTGGTCAGACCCAGCAGTTGGCTGTGGCCATGGGAGAACACACTGTTCCTATAGGTGTCAGCATCATGCTTTTAACCTTCCAATATCCGACATATTATTATGGTCTACAAATGCTTGAAACATGGACTGTAAGGTCAATATTTCTAGTTATGCTTCTTACCAGTTCCATGAGCAGTTATTTTCTATTAGGTGAACATATTACTGGCATACAAATTCAAGGTATGATATTAGTTAGTGCAGGGGTTTTATTGCTTTCATATAATCAAAAGCTAAAGGGAGAAAAGGATGCAAGACTCTTGAAATGCAGCAGGCCGGGCTTATTCAAGAAAAACAATAATAAGGAAACTTTTTTTCACATAAAACCATAGTCAGTAAACTTTAATTTCAGGTAAAATGGTAAACAAGAATATCACACTCAAGGGAAACTAATGTGAGGAAATCATAGTCAGGGGGGCTGTATATGTCAAAATATTTGTTAGCACTAGACCAGGGAACAACAAGTTCCAGGGCGATCTTGTTTAACAGGGACGGGGAGATTATTAAACAATACAACAAGGAATTTAAGCAAATATACCCACAACCGGGTTGGGTGGAGCATGATCCCGAGGAAATCTGGGAGAGCCAGCTGGAGGTAGCCCAGAGGGTCATCAAAGAAGCAGGCATCAATGTTCATGACATTGCAGCCATTGGCATAACAAACCAAAGAGAAACTACAGTAGTATGGGATAAAAACACAGGAAAACCAGTATATAACGCCATTGTTTGGCAGTGCAGACGAACTGCCGATACCTGTGACCGTCTAAGAAGAGAGGGTTGGGATGAGAAAATCAGGCGCAAGACTGGGCTGGTTCTTGATGCATATTTCTCAGGAACAAAGGTCAAATGGATACTAAAGCATGTTCCAGGCCTTCAGGAAAGGGCAGATAAGGGAGAACTGTTATTTGGAACCATTGACACCTGGCTTATCTGGAAGCTTACAGGGGGCAGGGTCCATGCCACAGACTATTCCAATGCTTCACGTACCATGATGTATAATATTCGTGAATTAAAGTGGGATGAAGAAATCCTTGAGAGATTTAAAGTGCCAGGGCAGATGCTTCCAGAAGTCAAGCCCTCCAGTGGCTTATTTGGGGAGACAATGTTTGAGCTGTTTGGCAAAAGCATACCCATTGCCGGAGTAGCCGGAGACCAGCAGGCGGCCCTTTTTGGGCAATGCTGCTTTACGCCTGGCATGACCAAAAACACCTATGGAACAGGCTGCTTCATGCTAATGAATACTGGAGAAAAGATAGTCCAGTCACAAAACGGACTGCTGACAACCATTGCCTGGGGCTTAAATGACAGGGTTTATTATGCACTGGAGGGAAGCATCTTCATTGCAGGAGCAGTTATTCAATGGCTGCGTGATGAAATGAATATAATAAGGGATGCAGCTGAAACAGAAGAATATGCCCAAAAGGTTGCAGATACAGGAGGAGTGTACCTTGTGCCGGCCTTTGCTGGTCTGGGGGCTCCCCACTGGGATATGTATGCCAGGGGCACTATAGTTGGAATTACAAGGGGTACAAATAAATACCATATTACCAGGGCAGCACTTGAGTCAATAGCCTACCAGACAAGAGATGTTGTGAGAGCAATGCTTGCAGATTCCAGTATGGAACTTAAAGGTCTCAGGGTAGATGGTGGTGCAGCAAAGAATAACTTCCTGATGCAGTTCCAATCAGATATATTGCAGACCACAACAGACAGGCCGCAAATAAATGAGACTACAGCCCTTGGAGTGTCCTATCTGGCAGGCCTTGGAGTTGGAATGTACAAGGATATAAGTGATATAGAATGCTCATGGAAGCTGGGAACAAGATTTTCACCTGCATTGGCCCAGGAGACAGCAGAAAAGCTCTATCGCCAGTGGGAAAAGGCTGTAGGCAGGGCAAAGGATTGGGCCTGAGGCATATAGCATATGAGCCACTGCTTGTTCTGTGGAGTAGGAAAATATCCTTATGTGTATCCGCATAAGTTAAGCCCTTAAACCTTAGATTTAGGAGCAGTTGTATACTTAGAGAGGAGAATATGCAGTGAATAAAAAAGTCCAGGTTGTTGTAATAGGAGGGGGAGCTACTGGAACAGGTGTATTAAGAGATCTTGCCTTAAGAGGCATAGATTGCCTTCTAGTTGAGCAAAATGACCTTGCCACCGGGACTAGCGGAAGATTTCACGGACTATTGCACAGTGGGGCACGCTATGTGGTTAAAGACTTAAACTCCGGCAAGGAATGTATAGAAGAAAACAAGATATTAAAAGAAATAGCACCTTCCTGTATAGAAGATACAGGGGGCATGTTCATAGCTGCAAAAGAAGATGATCCTGGATACATCACTAAATGGTTGGAGGGCTGCAAAGCGGCAGGTATCAGCACAAAAGAAATATCACCTGCCGATCTAAAAGACCAGGAGCCAGCTTTGACTACAGAGGTTAAGAAGGCCTACCTGGTTCCCGACGCAGCAGTAGATGGATTTACACTGGCAGCTGCCAATGTCCTCTCGGCAAAAAAACTGGGGGCTCAGGCAAAGACCTATACCAGGGTTACAGGCTTTAAAATAGAAAACAACAGGGTCAAGGGAGTATTTATTAAAGAAAAGTATACCGGACAGGAAGAATATGTGGAATGTGCTTATGTGATAAATGCGGCAGGCGCCTGGGCAGGGCAGGTTGCAGAGCACGCCGGCCAAAAGCTAAACATTTCCCCTGATAAGGGAGTCCTGGTCATATTTAACCACAGGATTACCAGCAGGGTTCTTAACCGTTTGCGCCCTCCAGGGGACGGAGACATCTTTGTACCCCATGGAAGCGTAACAGTATTTGGAACAACCTCCAGGAGCACCAATAGTCCTGACGATACAGAAGCAACAAGACAAGAGGTTCTTGACCTTCTGGAGCAGGGAAGCCAGCTTATTCCAGACTTAAGAGAAATGCGCTTGATACGAGCCTTTGCAGGCGTAAGGCCCCTTTATCAGCCAGATGGAACAGCTGCCGGCAGGGGTGCTACCAGGGACTTTACATTAATTAACCATGAGGAATTGACAGGGTTAGAAGGGCTGATCTCCCTGGTAGGAGGCAAACTCACCACCTACAGGCTCATGGCCAAGGCAGCGGTAGACCATGTGGCCAACAAACTGGATGTGGATAAACCCTGTATAACCCACAGGGAACAGATTTATGCCCCTATTGTGAGACAGGAGTCAAGTCATGAGAACCGTTTATGCCAGTGCGAAATGGTTACAAAGGAAATGCTTGATAAAGCAGTTGCAGATAAAGAAAAATTTACCTTAAGTGATGTGCGTAGATTGACCAGGCTGGGAATGGGACCTTGTCAGGGAACCTTCTGCACCTTTAGAGCAGCCGGCTACTATCATGAAAGCAGGGGAATTGATGTTACAGAGGCCAACAAGCTCTTAAAAGACCATATCCAGGAGCGTTGGAAGGGGAGCAGACCTGTTCTGTGGGGCGGCCAGGCCCAGGAAGCAGAACTTACAAGGGGAATTTATCTAGGCTTATTAAATCTGGAGAGATTGGATAGTGATGAAAATGACCTATGATGTTGTAATAATTGGAGCAGGCCTGGCAGGATATAGTGCAGCCCTGGCTGCCATAAAAAACAATAAAAAAGTACTTGTAACCGCCAAGGGCCTAGGAAATTTTTATTCTGCCTCGGGTTACATTGATTTTCTTGGCTATTACCCGGCAAACTCCAGGAAGCCTTTACAAAACCCCAAAAACAGCTTAAAGGAACTTATTGGGAATAATCCAAAACATCCCTATAGTCTCATTGGAGAAAAAGCTATAGAAGCGGCCTTTTCTATATTCCTGCAGACCTCAAAGGAAATGGGCCTGCCCTATACAGGGACCATGGATGAAAATGTGCTGATGCCTTCAGCTGCAGGAGCCCTAATTCCAACAAGCCTTTATCCGGTTACAGCAGACAAAAGGGTTACGGAGACCCATGAGCTTTTCGTTGTAGGTATTAAGGAAATGGCAGACTTTTACCCGGCATATGCAGCCCACAACCTGAAAAAGCAGCTAAAAGCCTCCATAAAGCACACATGGGTTGCCCTTGAACTCGGTATAGGCCGGGAGCTAAACAGCTATGATATTGCCCTGGCCATGGAAAAGGCCGAAATAAGACAAAGACTTGTTGACCAGCTAAAGAAAGCTGCAGTTAAGGGAAGCTTGCTTGCCATTCCGGCAGTCCTTGGGGTGAAAGCCAGCCAGGAGACTATAAAGAATATTGAAGAGGAATTAGAATGCAGGGTATTAGAATTCCCAACCCTGCCTCCATCAGTCATGGGCTATCGATTGGCAGAAAACCTTAAAAACTATTTGGAATTACAAGGGGTAGATTTTATTGTGGGTCATCCTGTATCCCATGTGCAATATGACGGTAGAATCTGCAAAGAAATTGGTATTACAACTGGAAGCGGCAGGATTAAAAAGATCAAGGCAAATAGCTTTGTCCTTGCAACAGGTGGTGTCTTAAGTGAGGGGCTCTTTGTATATCCTGGAAAAATCAAAGAAACAGTATTTGGCCTGCCGGTTGGTATGGTTCAAGAAGCTGTCCCCGAAAACTTTTTTAATATGGATGAATTTTCTATTTCATATGCGGGAGTAATGACAAATGAAAAGCTCCAGCCGGTTAAACCAGGTACACAAGAAGTATTATATGAGAATATTTATATAGCTGGAGCCACCCTGGCAGGCTACGACCCCTTTATAGAAAAAAGCGGTAATGGAGTGGCCCTGGCCAGCGGCTATAAGGCCGGGCTAATGGCTGTCACAGGGAGGGATACAGATGAGTAAAGCCCACGAGGGAAATCTTGACCATTGTTTGAAATGCAGCACCTGCCATACCCAATGCCCCGTAGTGGCCAATTATATGAAGTATCCAGGACCTAAATATTTAGGTCCAGAGCTGGAAAGACTCCGTTTGGCAAGGGGAGAAAAGGAACCCCTAAAAATTGACGACAGCCTGGCCTATTGTACAAACTGCAAAAGGTGTGACATTGCCTGTCCCCATGGTGTCAAGCCATCCTTTTATAATCTGAAAAATAAGGCCAGGGTAAAGGCAAGGGCTTCTGAAAGGCTTAGGGATTGGATTTTGGCCCATAATGTATGGTGGGGGAAAATGGCAAGCAAGGTTCCGAATCTGAGCAATTTTGCCTTGAAGCTGCCTGTTATTAAATATGCAATGGGTGTCATGGGCATAGCCCCTAGAGACTTCCCGGAATACAGGAAACAAAAGCTTAGAATAGACAACAAACAAAACCTGCACATTAAAGAAAGTCAAGGGATTCCAGAGGATAAAAAGGTTTTGTATTATCCTGGCTGCTATGCAAGCTTTAACGAGCCGGAGATTATCCAGGCAGCAATAGATATCCTGGAAAGGCATGGATATATAGTTGAAATAGCTCCAACCCAGTGCTGCGGAACTCCCATATTCAGCAATGGATTTTTGGATGAAACCAGGGAGCTTGCTAAAAAGAATATAGATGTTTTCTTAAACTATACTCAAAAAGGTTATAAAATTGTAACCACATGTCCCAGCTGCGGCCTTGCCATCAAGGATGAGTACAGGGATCTAGTGCCCGGAGAAAAAGCAGAACAGGCAGCAAAAAATGTTTGGGAGTTGTTTGAGCTTCTTGAGGAAGAGGAGGTTCTGCATTTCAAGGGTACTCAGGAAAAAGAGAATCAGGCTAAAATACCAAAGGCCTTTTACCACGTGCCCTGTCATTTAAGGGTACAGGGCATGGGCTATCCGGGAGTAAGCATTTTAAGAAAATATGCAGTGGATAATTTAATTCTAGAGGACAGCTACTGCTGCGGCCTTTCAGGAACCTACGGCTTTAAAAAGGAAAAGTATGAGCTGTCAAAGGCGATTGGCAGTCCACTTTTCGAGGCAATTAAGGCTTCTGGTGCACCCCTGGTCATAACTGACTGTGGAACATGTAAGCTGCAGATAGAGCAGATTGCCGGGGTTCCTGTAAAACATACTGCCCTGGTGCTGAGAGAGTATTTAGAGTCAGTGGATGAAACACCTAACATCTAACCAAAAGGGATATCCATTTGAGGTTGCTTTGCCTTTATCATTGCCTATCCCACGGGGTAATTTGAAAAGGCGTTGACCTTAACAAAATAGCTTCTTGGCTTCCTCTAACCTGTATTGGTTTAGACATTTCTCCATACTTTCAATAATCTCGGGAACCTCTTCAGTATCAGCCTTGAAGGTGTGGGTAGCTGCTCTGCTTACTTCCTTTTCAGCCTCGCCCAGCTCATTTAAAAACTCAACAAATTTATCATAGGATTTGTAGTAATTTACTACCAGCTGCCCATAATTATTACCATCAGATGTTAATAGTGCCAGGTAATGCTCACAAAGGAGTTTGATTTCCTTGATTTGCTTTTCAAAGATGTTCAGAACCCTGGCATCAGGGTTAGGTTTGTTTTTAACAATTCTTTCAACCTCTAAAGCTGCAGCCTCCTTAGTCATTTCTTTAGTATATATTTTATAAGCTATGTCTAGTGCGATTTTTTTGGTATAGAGATAGCCTTCGCTAAATGCCCTTGAGGTTTCCTTGTATTTGGAATACCGCTGCATATAGGGAACAAAAACTATAGGTATAAGAATCATCCATACAGATATTTCGGGCTTTTCAACTACCTGGGAAGTCACCTCCCATGAGGTTTTCCTTTCATAAGATAGAATGCTGTTATACTTTGGATCTGTAATGGTAACGCCTTTACCAGCCATGCTGCAACCTCCATTTCAAATGATCTACTGGTTACATTATATACATTATTTATTATATATCAAATATATATCAAACATCTAAAACAGAAAACTCTCCTAGGCATATCTAGGAGAGTTTCTACATAACCTAATTACTTTACTTTAACTGCCTTAGTCTAATCACTTTTATCCGTTCCTGGGGTATATTGCAGTGTATGTCTTACCCGTGGTTCAATTTCCCGCATTTGTTCAACGAAAATATAAAACCAGGCTCCAGCTTCGATTTTCTCATCAATTATAACCTGATGAGCCTCTGAAAACCCTGCAAGCTGGGACAAAAAGGGCAGACCCACTGCAACGAAGAAGTATAGTAATACTAAACCTAGTATTAGTAATGATAACCTGTTAACCTTGCTCCATTTATTGCTTTGTTTTTTTGATAAAGCCCTGCTTAGTGCATGCATTTTATTACCCCCATGGCAAAACAGATTATCTAGCTTACTACCTTGTACTATATTAATTTAGCATATTTTGATTATCTCATCAAGCTCTCAGTAATTCCTGGGAATACCACGAAGAACATGATGTATGCTACGGTTAATGTCAACAAGATGTTGAAGCTCTGACCACATACATATAGGATAACAGGCTTTCCACCCTTGAAGTACTTGGTAAGCTCACGGAAGTTAGTTGATAAACCTATACTGGCAAAGGCTAAAGCAAATAACCAACGCTGAAGGTTGCCAACGAAGCCGCTGATACCATCATCAATCAGAACTTTGGCACTTTCATTGCCCATAGATGCATAGATGATTGAGAAAACGATGGAAGCTCCAATGAAACCAAGAACGAACTTTGGAAAACGATTCCAAATCTCACGTAGTGCACCCTTAAAGCTTAGATCGGCTTCATCTTTTCTTGAAGTATCAACCTTTAGACACCAGTAAGCTGCTATACCAAATGCCATTAAACCGATTAAGATATTCTGGATCATTTTAATGGTGGCTGCAACGTCCCTGGCAGTAGATCCAAGAATTTCACCTGCAGCAACAACGGCACCTGTGGAGTCAATTGTTCCACCAATCCATGCACCACCTAGTACTGGGTGTAGACCTAAGAACTTTATAACCATTGGGAGAACAACCATCATGACAGCTGTAAATAGAATAGAGATACCAACAGCCAGGGTTAACTCTTCCTTCTTGGCCCTACTAGCTGCAGCTGCTGCAATAGCCGCTGACACACCACTAACTGACATGTCTGCTGATACAGTAATGTTTAAGGTCTTAGATTCGATTTTAAGAACCTTTTGGCCAAACCAGAAGGTAGTGATTAAAACAACTGGAGTAACAAACCAGGTTACAAATATTCCGGGGATACCTATTAGAAGAATTTTGTTCATTAAGATTGTAGAGCCTAACAGAACAAGGCCTGTCTTAATATAATACTCTGTTTGTACTGCCGGCATAATCCACTTTGGTGTACCAACTGTGTTACTTACAAGGAAGCCAAGAACTATGGCCCATAACACATACTCCAGACCCCAGGCATTTGAGAACTCATGGGCTGCCAGGAAGAAGGATAGGGTTGCTACAACGAAAACAGCTGGAAAAGCAACTAAAAACTGTGTTGCTGAACGGCCCATAAAACGAGTTCCAATTGCAAAGAAAAGTGCCAAGAATATCATTAAGGGAATCATTGTAGTTAAGTGGTTGTATGGTTTAGTTTCCGCTCTGCCCTTTGCACTGGATTCTGCAGATCTGGCAGAACGCCACTCACTAATTTTTGTTTGTGCCTCAGCATTTAAAGCAGTATCTTGGAAATTAGCTGCTGCTGCCGCTGCTTCTGCAGCTATAGCTGCTTCCTTGGCTGCTTCCAGGGAAGCCTTGGCTTCTTCATGCTTTGCAATGTTAGCATCTCTTATAGCCTGTGCCTCTGCAGGACTTCTAAAAAAAGATTGTAAAGGATTATCGCTCCATCTTCCTGGACGGGTAAAATATTTATTAATATCTCTAGCTAAAGGTGTGTTGCTGCCTCTTAAGCTTGTTTTGGCATCATTGGCTTGATGCCAGGCAACTGTTTTAAAGGGTGCTTTTTCAGCCTCGGCCTGCATGGTAGCGTTGCTTTCGGCAATTATTTGGTTCATGTTAGCCGGAGGATTACCAAAAAATACAAACATACCTACTATAAGAATAATGACACCCAACCAAATTGCCCAGTAATCTTCATGCTTAATCAAAAAAGAATAATCTTTTTTCGGGCTTGACATCTAATATACCTCCTAAGTTGTAGAAATTTGATTTGTTCTTATTTGCACATTCACATTCATTAAAAGTTTAAATTTTCATGAACACCTCCCTAATAAGTTAAAATATTTATCCAAAATGGCTGACTACCACTACCCTCGCAATAGATTTAAGGGTGGGAGAGAAGTGGCGCTTTAAGCCCGGATAACGCGAAAAATCCATTAAAAAAATGTAAGATTACTAACAAAATTGAAATAGTGTTAGGCCACAGTGCATTATTAGATTAAGCTCACTTATTAAAGAAGACATGGCGAATTTTAAGATAAGCTTTTCTTATGGCATAATAACAATTTCAATATTTAATAGGTTTATGATATGTATTAGACATTGTTATGACATTTCCTGCATGATTTCTAACTTCAGTTATTGTCAATTTAAAACATATCTATAAGAAAATTTAATGCATGTATAAATATTAATTATCTTTCGTGCAACAGCAACAAGATTTTCCATGGAATTATAGCAGGCCTGATAGTATAAAAAATCGCTCTCCTATATATAGAAGAGCGATTTTTAATTTTAACTAATCACTTTTATCCGTTCCTGGGGTATATTGCAATGTATGTCTTACCCGTGGTTCAATTTCCCGCATTTGTTCAACGAAAATATAAAACCATGCTCCAGCTTCGATTTTCTCATCAATTATAACCTGATGGGCTTCTGAAAACCCTACAAGCTGGGACAAAAAGGGCAGACCCACTGCAACGAAGAAGTATAGTAATACTAAACCTAGTATTAGTAATGATAACCTGTTAAACTTGCTCCATCTATTGCTTTGTTTTTTTGATAAAGCTGTGCTTAGCGTATGCAATTCTAACCCTCCATGGCAAAACAGATTATCCAGCTTACTAACTTATATCCTACTAAGGAATTACTTCATCAAGCTCTCAGTGATTCCTGGGAATACTACGAAGAACATGATGTATGCAACTGTTAATGTTAAGATGATGTTAAAGGACTGACCGCATACATATAGGATAACCGGCTTTCCACCCTTGAAGTACTTGGTAAGCTCACGGAAGTTAGTTGATAAACCTATACTGGCAAAGGCTAAAGCAAATAACCAGCGCTGAAGGCTGCCAACAAAGCCGCTGATACCATCATCAATCAAAACCTTGGCACTTTCATTGCCCATAGATGCATAGACGATTGAGAAAACAATGGAAGCTCCAATGAAACCAAGAACAAACTTTGGAAAACGATTCCAGATCTCACGTAGTGCACCCTTAAAGCTTAGATCGGCTTCATCTCTTCTTGAAGTATCAACCTTCAAGCACCAGTAAGCTGCTATACAAAATGCCATTAAACCAATTAAGATATTCTGGATCATTTTTATGGTGGCTGCAACGTCCCTGGCAGTAGAACCAAGGATTTCACCTGCAGCAACAACGGCACCTGTGGAGTCAATTGTTCCACCAATCCATGCACCACCTAGTACTGGGTGTAATCCTAGGAATTTAATAAACATTGGGAGAACAACCATCATAATAGCTGTAAAGAGAATAGAGATACCAACAGCCAGGGTTAACTCTTCCTTCTTGGCCCTACTAGCTGCAGCTGCTGCAATAGCCGCGGACACACCACTAACTGACATGTCGGCTGAGATAGTAATGTTTAGGGTTTTAGATTCCATTTTAAGAACCTTTTGACCAAACCAGAAGGTAGTGATTAAAACAACGGGAGTAACAAACCAGGTTACAAATATACCAGGTATACCTATTAAAAGGATCTTGTTCATTAAGATTGTGGAACCTAGCAGAACAAGGCCCGTTTTAATGTAGTACTCAGTTTGAACCGCCGGCATAATCCACTTTGGCGTACCAATTGTGTTACTCACAAGGAAGCCAATAACAATGGCCCATAACACATACTCTAAACCCCAGGCATTTGAGAACTCATGAGCTGCCAGGAAGAAGGATAGGGTAGCTACAATAAAGACAGCTGGGAAGCCTATTAAAAATCCTTTTACTGAACGGCCCATAAAATGAGTTCCTATAGCAAAATACAGACCTAGAATTATCATCAAGGGTATTATTGTATTTAAATGATTGTATGGCTTGGTTTCCGCTCTGCCCTTTGCACTGGATTCTGCAGATCTGGCAGAACGCCACTCACTAATTTTTGTTTGTGCCTCTGCGTTTAAAGCTGCATCCTGGAAGTTAGCTGCTGCCGCAGCTGCCTCTGCAGCTATTGCTGCTTCCTTGGCCGCTTCCAGGGCAGCCTTGGCCTCCTCGTGCTTTGCTATGTTAGCATCTCGTATGGCCTTTGCTTCAGCGGGACTCCTATAAAAAGATTGTAAAGGATTATCACTCCATCTTCCTGGACGGGTAAAATATTTATTAATGCTTTTTGCTAAATCTGTGTTACTTCCTCTCAAACTTGTTTTTGCATCGTTGGCCTGATGCCATGCAATTGTTTTAAAGGGTGCTTTTTCGGCCTCTGCCTTCATTGTGGCATTGCTTTCGGCAATTATTTGGTTCATATTTGCGGGTGGATTACCAAAAAAGATAAACATACCAAACAGTAAAATAATAACACCTAACCAAATTGCCCAGTAATCTTCAAATTTCCACAAGTAGGAATAATCCTTTTTAGGGCTAGTCAACTTATCACACCTCCAATTTGTTTTAACCATATACATTAATTACTAAAATTACTAACATGACAACTAAACAGCACTATTTTAGAATTTTTTTTGGCCACCACCTCCTGCATGTAACCCATTTCACATAATGAATTAATAAAAAGAAGCAAGTAATGACGAATAATTCAGAAGAGGGTTACTATAATCATATGAAATAATGGTATAAGTATAACTAATGGTAGATATTAGACATTAGAGTTAAAATATCCTGCATAATAAGGGTAGGGAGGAACAAAAAATTATCAATAATTCAAATAGCAACAATAAAAAATACTTATACATAGACGTGGTGTATAGATATAAAAAATCTAGCAGGAAAAATCATCCTGCTAGATTTTTAGTCAGCTCAGCAGCAAAAAATATCTGAAAAATTTTGGGAATTGGCAGGACTTGCTCATGCCTCTTACTTTATACCTCTTGTTTCCTGCTGGACCAGGGTGGGAATAAGTGCTCCACCACGTGATGTGGTTATTATATCAATAGTTGAAACACGGGTATAAAAGCCCTTAAGCTTACCATTAAAAAGATAGGGGCTGAGGTTGATCTTGAGTTTTTCAACGGCTCCCTGGGATGTGACAAATTCCTCCTCAGGAACCTGTATTAATTCCTGGGCAATATAATTTATATCCACATTGCTTTCAATGATGGCCTGCCATTCTTCCAAAGAACAGTCCTTGCCCATGTATAAGCCCTGGCTTCCATAGGAATTATGAGGTTTAACAAGGTAGACCTCCCTTTTAGAAAGAAGCTCAGTATGAAAAGTCCTGTCATTTGATAAAAGCCTTCTGGTTTTTGGTAGATGGGTTTTTAAAAACTCCATTTCCTCATGGGAAAAGAATTTTTTTGCTGTCTCAGAGGTTAAGAATGTAAATACGAGTTTGCTGTGTGCCGCTTCTGACCTAAATGAGCCAACCATACAGAAGGCATTATTTTTGTATGCCTCAAT
Organism: Desulfitibacter alkalitolerans DSM 16504; assembly: GCF_000620305.1. Classification (NCBI taxonomy): domain Bacteria; kingdom Bacillati; phylum Bacillota; class Clostridia; order Neomoorellales; family Desulfitibacteraceae; genus Desulfitibacter; species Desulfitibacter alkalitolerans. Next base: position 212,800 of record NZ_JHVU01000018.1, read on the forward strand.
AAACTCCTGTACTTCATCATATCTTTCTAGAATGTCCGATGTAACTGCTCTCCTGTATACCAAATCAATTCTTTTTTCACCACACCAGAGCTTATTCCTTCTAAAACACAGGCTTCTAATATCGCATATTATTGTATCATAGCCTTCCTTCATAAAAGCATCTCTTAAGGCCTCAAACTCGGCAATTGTTGCCCTGTCCATGAAATCCACTATTGCAATAGTCGGTTTGTTTGAACCGTCAAATGAACTATAGGCTTCGAGGAGAGAATTAAGAAGGGCCTTTCTCAATTCACACTGCATAAGTGAGTACTTTTTCAACAGATGCCCTCCCATTTCAGTATTTAAAAAGCATTCCTCCATGGTATTTGTTTCGTTCATACCACTTGTTCCATCAGTATTAAACTCACAAAAATGAAGAGAACTGCTTCCATCATAGAAGGCATCAAAGCGGGTTATGGGAATGTTAATTGGATATTTTGGGTCAATCTGTAAAAGCTCATCCAGTTCTGCTGGAAAATCAAAAAAAGCTCTAACCTCTTTATCTGTAAGCAGGAGCCTTGCAGTTTTCTCCAGGATACTCCAAAGAGTTTCCGTCTTTTCTTTAATCCAATTAAACTCCGAAGTTGATAAAATATATGGATGAAAAAAACTCTTAATAACAGCGTCATTGATTTTGGCCGAGCTTTTTTCAAGGCAGGAGAAATACAAGTCTTTATTTTCACTGTAAAAGTCAGGTTTTTCATTACTAATGGCTAATATATGATTTAGAAAATTTTTCCTTAAATACTCATCCCGATAAATAATTGGCATGAACTAATCCCCCTGAATAGTTATTTCATCCTTGATCTTAAGCAAATCCCTGCCCTTTTTTTCCCATAAATCCAATAAGACCTCAGCAGGACATTTTTTCCTTTCCATTAAAAGCTCTTCAACTGGTTGGATATTTTCCAGATCAGCTTCCTCTGCCAGTATACCTTCCTTTACCAGCCCTTTTAAGCCGGCCTTTCCAGCTTGAAATACCTCCTGGCATAAATCCAGGAGCTTGCCCTGGCCAAGGCTTGTGGACAGACTAGTTTTGTGTGAGTTATAGTGAAGGTCAAGGATATCATCCGCAGACCACCTTGAAAAATAATCCAATAAGCTCCTGCGTGTTGCATTATGATAGAACAGACCCCTTATTATAGATGGGATGCTTGGAAGCAATCTGGGATGCTGTGCATCTATTACCCTAATCTCAATGTATTTTTGTTTAAGTCTTGTCTCAAAGAAAGCAAAAGAAAGATGGGTTGCAAAATCATCCATATAGACAGGTTCTATTTCCATGTACTGTCTCATGGTTATCCCATGCATGGGAATAGATTTGCCTTCCTTCTGGAGAAGTATTATTGGCATATCTAATAAAACCTTCACATAGTCCATGAAGGAAAAATCCCCTTGAAAGCTTTCCCTGACTATCCCGCATCTATCATTATCTGTATGCTCCCAGATGTATCCCCTAAAATCTAAATAATCACTATATGTACCCTGTTTAAAGGGTGAATTGGAATAAATGGACTGAAGCACAGGGGCAAGATAACTGTTCAGTCTAAACTTCTCACTAAAATCCCGTTCATCTTCATAGTCTATATTAACCTGAACACTGCTGGTAAGCTTCATCATGTGATGGGCAAGCTTCCCCTTATCTAAAAAATACCTGGACATGATATTGTAGCGGCTCTTGGGAAGCCATTCAACGCTGTCAAGTGAGCTGACCGGCTGGTATCCCATGGGCAGCAAGAGGATGTTTTTGGGTGAACAAACATGGAGAAGATCCTGATAAAATTTAGTATACTCATCTACACAGCTCTGGGTTTTTTCCTGTGGGATTCCACTTAATTCTATTTGCCCTCCAGGCTCTAAAGTGATATTAGAACTGCCTTTTCTTAGGCCCAATAGCTTTTCATTTTCATGTACCGGCATCCAATTGCATTGTTCAATAAGGTCAGTAAGTATTCCCTCAATGCCGTGGCTGCCCGTATAGGGTACAGAATTTAGGGTGTCCCCCTTGACAGCAAAAATTTCACACTCCAAGCCGGTCCGCCATTTTTCTCTGGGGGTGGTTGCCTTGCTAAAATAGTTTTCCAGCTGCTTAATGCTGTGAACTTGTTCTCTATTTAATGTCATATATTTTTCCTCCAAAAAGTCAACAGACGCTTAAGAACAGATTCCAATTCTGGACTTCTGAATGCCGAAGTGCTCCTGACTCCATGTATTTTATTATGAATAAAAAGGTTTGTTAATAAATAGTATCTGTTTTTATTGGCATAATCAATTAATTTCCTTTATTTTTCATAAAAACTTTCTTTTTTTAGGCTGAAAATTTGTTATGATTATACTACAATAATATGTACATTTTATGTACTTTTTTAGTTAATGGCAGATGGGGGAAAAAATGAATAAAACAATTATAGTGACAATTGCCGCAGCAGTAATAGTATTTGTATTTTTATCAGGTTGTGGGGAAACAAAGAGAGACACAGGAGAGTATTATAAGGGAAAAGTGGCTGTACTCATGTACCACCATATTGATCATCACGAAGGTGGAGCTACCATAACACCTGCCAGATTTGAAGAGCATTTAGACACCCTGCTATATAAAGGATATAACGTAATAAGCTTGGACCACTTTAGAAGCTTTTTAAAGGGTGAAATGGAGGTGCCCTCAAATGCAGTTTTAATAACCTTTGACGATGGCTATGAAAGCTTTTATCAATATGCCTATCCCTTATTAAAGGAAAGGGAAATGAGTGCAACCATGTTCATGATTGTAAAGCATATTAGTGCTAAAGAAGGACAAATACCCAAGCTTGACTGGTCACAAATGCAGGAGATGATTGGAAATGGCATGTACTTTCAGTCCCATACCTATGACAGCCACTTTTATCATGAGATTGATGAAAAGGGAAAAAAGGATGCCGCTTTGGCAGCACGTGGGTATTTAGCAGACGAGAAGCGTGTTGAGACGGAAGAGGAATATACAACCAGGGTATATGAGGATTTGAAAAAATCCAAGGAATTGCTGGAGCAGGGGCTAGATGTTTACATAGATTTTTTCTCTGCTCCCTATGGAAGAAAAAATCAAAAAGTGGATGAGATTTCAAAGGACATAGGCCTGGATTATATATTTACCATTGTACCTGGTTTAGTTAGTACAGCAGCCAATCCCATGGCACTGCCACGTATTAATGCTGGAAGCCCGGACATAGATGGAGACAAACTTCACCAATTAATTGAAAAGGCAAAATAAATAACATGGTCCAAAATATACAATGCCTGACTTGTAAAAAAAATTATAAAATTGTAAAAAAGGTGCAAGTTTTACCTTGAAAAATTAGTAGTATATAGCAAATGAAGAATTTTGATTATACGTGAGCCCAATAAGGGGTTAAGGGGAAGTGAATGAGTGGAGAGGTTAGCCGATGAATTTCTTGTCAGCAAGACGCTGCAGGGAGATAAAAATGCCTTTTGTGAGCTTATAAGGCGTTATGAAAAACAAATATACAGTCTTGCATACAGGTTGACCAATAACCTTGAGGATGCACAGGATCTGGCCCAGGAGGCTTTTAGCAAGATCTATCTTGTGCTGGAAAAGTATGACCCTGGCAGGCCTTTTTTCCCCTGGATGTATAAGGTGGCAAATAATGTAATCTACAGCCATTTGCGGAGTCAAAGGAACAAGCACCAGGAAATCTCTCTGGATAAGGTCATTGACTTTTCACCTTTAATACCTAACAGGGATACCCACCCAGAGGAGTATTCAACCTCCAGGGAAACCCAGAGGCTGGTTCAGCAGGCAATAGCTGAGCTGCCTGAAAAGTACAGGGTGCCATTGGTTCTAAAATACCTTGAGGATTTGTCATATAAATCAATTGGAGAAATATTGGACCTGCCGGTAACAACAATAGAAACACGATTATACAGGGGTAAGATATTACTTCAGAAAAGATTAAATAAAGTTATGGAAGGAGGGGAGTTTTATGAAGTGTCAAGAAAATAGGCAGATGATATACACATATCTAGATGGAGAACTGTCTACATATGAAGAGCGTAACCTATATAGTCATATGGCTGCATGTGATGCCTGCCAGCTTGACATGGAACGTGCAAGAAATCTTCATAGCTTATTAGAAAAAACGGTAAAGCACGTAAAGCCTCCCCGGGGTTTTGCCGAGAGAGTTATGGCAAACCTTCCTTCAAAATCAGATGCAGGTCAAGCGCAAGCCTTTGCTGAGCTTGATTTCTTTAAAGAAGAAAGTGCCGCTAATGAGTTTGTTAAAGAAGACGTAGAGAATATAAAGGAATCCAAAAAGACCTTTAGATTTGGCAGCCGTTGGATTGGGATTGCTGCCGGTCTGGCATTTGCCTTTCTTGCCATTACCGGTATAAGCCAGGTGGCCAGCATAGCCATAGATCCAAAGGCTGAGGATGGATTTTTCGTTGTTATTACACCCAAGGCAGCAGACGTTTTGATAGCAGAGCATTATGGAAAGGAACAACAAATAGGAAATCCTGATGAAAAGGAAGTAACAGATAGTTCTGCAGGTTCAAAACAGGAGAGTGAAACAATAACAGAAACTGACCCTGCTGTAATTTCAGGAGATAGTCCCGCACCAAATAATAGTAAAAGTACTAATGGTGAAGCTCCCCAGGGCAGCGGCAATAGTACTGAAGGCAGGGAATCGTCCCATGTCATAGCAGCTAATACTGAAAAAGACGACCCCTTTGTGACAAAAGAGCCCATTGTTATAGCAGCTAATCCAACCTCTACGGTCACATTGACTCCCTTATCAGAAAATGTCCTTGGCGCAGCATGGAGTTCTAGTGGCAACTCATTGTTGTATCTAACAGGGGACGGCAGCGGCGTTCAGGTTTATGAGAGCCAGGTGAATGGTGAAGGGAAAAAAACCATGGGCAGTTATAGTGCTGCCGGCAGATGGTCACCTAACAGAGAATACATCTCCTATACACAGACTGTAAATGGTAAAAGTACCATTTGGGTTGAAGGCAGAGGGGATAAGCAAAATCTTACTCCAGAAGAAACAGGTGCAAGGGGTGAAGGCTCCAAATGGGCATATAGCCCAGTTTGGTCAAGCAGAAATGAAATTGCATTTTTAACAGATAGATTTGGTGGAACTGATATAATGGTAGTTGACATGGATGGAAACTCTCGCAGAGTTACCTTCTCAGGAGACAAGAAGGATGGTCTAACCTGGTCTCCCGATGGTACCCAGATTGCTTACTTTAAATCCTGGGAAGACAAGGGCTCAAGGGTAGGAGAAATAGTTGTAGTACCTGTTAATGGGGAGACTTCAAAAAGCGTTACTCCTACAGTAAAAGCAACTAATATGGCAGCAACATGGTCACCAGACGGCAGGCTTCTTGCTGTGAATATAACAGGTGAGGAACAGGGAATATGGGTAACTAGTACAGATGGAAGCGGTTGGGACCGACGCCTGACAACTAAAGGCGGAGGAAAAACCATTAAATGGTCATCTGATGGGCAGAAAATAGCCTTTAATGACTCACTAGGTGTGTTCCACATATTAATCTGGAGATCTGCCCAGGCAAATGTTGATATGATCCAGATTACACCCATGGGCGGACAGATGGCTAACGCCTCTATTGAATGGTCCAGGGACTCAAATGAGGTACTTCTGGAGCAGCCCATTCCAGGCAGTAATCAAAAGTCAGTGTGGATTGCTACCCTACCTAAATCCATAAACGCATACTAAGACAAAAAAGACAGGGGAATCTTCCTCTGTCTTATTTTTTTTGATATTTTTCGACTTCACTCTATGTAAATTTTGCCTGAAGGGGTAAAATAGAGAGGAAAATATGATAAAATAGGTAAGGAAAAATAATTAGTTAATAGGTGACCAGGACACCTATTAATATTTTTAGTTTACTTTTACTCTTATTGATTTATATAGAAGGAAGGTGTTCTTTTGAATTTAATTGAACAATTTGTTGAAAAAATCTCCCAATCATTAACAGGGGCCCTGGAAAAGGCCAAGAGTGAAGGGAAAATTAATTATGAGACTATTCCAGGTTTCGTAGTTGAGGTTCCTAGAGAAAAAAACCACGGTGACTTTGCAACAAATATAGCAATGCTAATGGCAAAGGAAGCTAGAAAGGCACCCAGGCAAATAGCAGAAATAATTGTTGAAGGCCTGGAATTAAAAGATAGTGACGTGGAAAGGGTAGAAATAGCAGGGGCGGGCTTTATAAATTTCCATTTAAGCGTCGGCTGGCTCCATCAGATTCTTCCTGTTGTAGCAGAAATGAATGCCAGGTATGGTACAAGCAGCCATGGCAGGGGAAGGAAGGTCCAGGTTGAATTTGTTAGTGCCAACCCCACTGGCTTGCTGCACATGGGAAATGCAAGGGGTGCGGCCCTTGGCGATTCCACTGCCAACCTGTTAAAGGCTGCAGGATATGAAGTCAGCAAGGAATACTACATAAATGACACCGGTAACCAGATCGAGAATTTAGGCAAGTCTCTTGAGTCAATTTATCTACAAAAGCATGGCATCAATGCTCCCTTCCCAGAGGAAGGGTATCATGGTGAAGACCTTAAGGACACAGTGGACAAGTTCATAGCAAAGTATGGCAAAAAATATGTAGACACCGCTGAGGACTTACGAAGGGAAAGACTGATAGAGTTTGCTTTAGATGAAAAGCTGAGTCACATACGAGAGGTTTTGGAAAGCTTTGGTGTTAAGTACGATGTCTGGTTTAGTGAGCAGTCACTTCATGATTCAGGTGAATTGGAAAAAACCATTTCAGAGCTCAAGGATAAGGGATATGTGTATGAAAAGGATGGGGCCCTTTGGTTTGAGAGTACCCGATTTGGAGATGAAAAGGACGAGGTTTTAGTTCGGTCAAATGGCATCCCAACCTACTTTGCTGCAGACATTGCATACCACAAAAACAAGTTTGAAAGGGGATTTGATTGGGTTATTAATGTTTGGGGTGCTGATCACCACGGGCATATAAATAGAATGAAGGGATCAATAGAAGCCTTAGGCTACAATCCAGACCAGCTCCATATAATTATAATGCAGCTTGTAAGGCTCTTCAGGGGTGGAGAAATTGTCAGGATGTCCAAGAGGTCGGGCCAATACATTACCCTTCAGGAGCTTGTTGAAGAGGTTGGAGCAGATGCGGCCAGATACTTTTTTGTAATGAGAAGCGCTGACAGCCACCTTGACTTTGACCTTGACCTTGCCAAGTCCCAATCCCAGGAAAACCCTGTATACTATGTTCAATATGCCCATGCGCGTATCTGCAGTATTTTAAGGCAGGCCCAGGAGGGCAAGATCCAGTTGAAGCCTGCCAATAAAATAGATTACAGTCTATTAACTGAGGAAGCGGAGCTTGATTTAATACGTAAAATCGTGGAGCTTCCAGAAAATATAGTAGGGGCAGCCAAAGCATTAGAACCCCATAGATTAACAAAGTATGCCCATGAGCTGGCAGGCAGCTTTCACAGCTTCTATACCCAGTGCAGGGTCTTAAATGATGATAAAGAACTTGAGCAGGCAAGACTTGCCCTGGTAAATGCGGTAAGAATAACATTAAGAAATGTGCTTCATCTCATTGGCATTAAAGCACCTGAAAGAATGTAGGAGGATAAATCATGACAAAATATATTTTTGTAACCGGTGGAGTTACTTCATCTTTGGGTAAAGGCATAACGGCATCATCCCTGGGTAGATTACTAAAAAGCAGAGGCTTGAAGGTTGCTTTACAAAAGTTTGACCCATATATCAACATTGACCCTGGTACCATGAGTCCCTATCAGCATGGAGAGGTTTTTGTTACTGATGATGGTGGAGAAACAGATTTGGACCTGGGTCATTATGAAAGATATGTTGATATAAACTTGAGCAAGAGCAGCAATGTAACAACTGGTGATATATATTGGACAGTTATTAACAAGGAGCGAAAGGGGGAATACCTGGGGGGGACAGTACAGGTAATACCCCACATAACCAATGAGATCAAGGACAGGATACTAAGAGTAGCCAGGGAGAGATCTTTTGACGTTGTAATTACTGAAATAGGCGGTACAGTGGGAGATATTGAATCCCTGCCCTTTTTAGAAGCCATTCGCCAGATAAGAAGTGATGTTGGCAGGGAAAATGTACTTTATGTCCATGTAACCCTTGTTCCCTTCCTGGAGGCTGCCGGTGAGGCCAAAACCAAGCCAACCCAGCACAGTGTTAAGGAATTAAGGAGTCTGGGAATTCAGCCAGACGTTATAGTCTGCCGTGCCCGTAGACCCTTGAGTAAAGAAATCAAGGACAAGATTGCCTTGTTTTGTGACGTTTCCCCTGAGGCAGTTATCCAGGCAACAGATGCTGAAACAATATATGAGGTGCCCCTGATTTTAGAAAAACAGGGATTTGATGACATTGTAGTTGAAAAACTTAACATAGATTGCGGGCCAACGGAACTAACTGAGTGGACAGAAATTGTCAACAAGGTTAAAAATCCTCATTATAGGGTAAAAATAGCACTAGTAGGAAAATACGTGGAACTGCAGGATGCCTATTTAAGTGTTGCAGAAGCCCTTTGCCATGCAGGTATCTACCATTTAACAAAAGTTGATATAGAATGGATATACGCCGGTGACGTGAATCCAGGCAATGTTCATGAACTACTTGAAGGCGTGGATGGGGTTTTAGTGCCTGGCGGATTTGGTGACAGGGCAGTTGAAGGCAAGGTAGATGCCATTAAATATGCAAGAGAAAATAGAATACCCTTCCTAGGAATTTGCCTGGGTATGCAGCTTTCAGTAGTTGAGTTTGCAAGGAATGTTCTTGGTTATGCCCATGCCAACAGTTCTGAATTTGTCCCTGAGACCACACATCCTGTAATTGACCTTCTTCCTGAACAAAAGGAAATAGAGGACAAGGGCGGAACAATGCGTTTAGGGCTGTATCCCTGCAAGCTCCTTGAGGGAACCAGGGCCTGGAAAGCCTATCAAGATGAGCTGGTTTATGAAAGACATAGGCACCGCTATGAGTTTAATAATGCCTTCAAGCAGGATTTCTTGTCCAGGGGCTTTGTGTTTAGTGGAACCTCTCCCGATGATAGGCTTGTGGAAATAATTGAAATTAAGGACCATCCCTGGTTTGTTGCTACCCAGTTCCATCCTGAATTTAAATCTCGTCCTAATAGACCTCATCCCCTTTTCAGGGATTTTATTGGGGCAGCATTAGAGTACAATAAAACAGCAAAAATGCAGCAGTTTCAAGATATAGAAGAAAAAGGATGTATATAGGAGGAAAACTGTGGCCTGGACAGCTAGATTAATTGAAGAAGATGAAAAACACATATTCAACCAGTTTATTGCTAATTGTTCTAAAGGGCATATACTTCAATCCTATGAGTGGGGTCAGGTGAAGGCCCTTACCGGATGGAAGCCTTTTAGACTTGTTTTAGAAGAGGAAGGAAAAATAGCAGCTGCAGTAAGCCTGTTAAAAAGAGATATACCAGGAATCAAAAAGGGAATTTTCTATGCTCCTAGAGGTCCCGTATTGGATATAAAAAACCACTCCCTTTTCCTTTTCCTTATGGAGCAGGTTAAAAGCCTTGCCCTTAAAGAAAAAGTAATTTTTTTAAAAATTGATCCTGATATTCCAGCCACAGATGACGATTTTGGAGGACTTTTAAAGAAGGCCGGCTTTGTATCTGCTGAAAAGGGAGGAAACTTTGAAGGACTGCAGCCAAAATTTGTCTTTAGGTTAGATATAAAACCATCTGAAGAAGAGCTCATGGCAAGCTTTCATCAGAAAACACGCTATAATATACGCCTGGCAGATAAAAAGGAAGTAGAAATCAAAGAAAACTGTACAAAGGCAGACCTGCCTGACTTTTATAAAATACTGGTTGTTACAGCAGAGCGTGACAGGTTCTTAATACGTTCTTACGAGTATTTTGACATCATGTGGGAGCAGCTGGTGAAAAACAACCTGGCCAAGCTGTTCATGGCATACTATCAGGGAGAGCCAATTGCTGGAACCCTGGCCTTTATCATGGGGGACAAGGCATGGTACATTTATGGAGCCTCCGCCAATGAACACAGAAACAAGATGCCCAACTACCTGCTCCAGTGGACCATGATCAAATGGGCAAAGAGCAGGGGGTGTACCCTGTATGATTTCAGGGGAGTCCCTGGAAATCTTTCTGAGGACAGCCCAATTTATGGACTTTATCGGTTTAAGAAGGGGTTTAATGCAGACTATACAGAGTTCATAGGAGAATATGACTTAGTTTTCTCCCCCTTTTACTATAAACTATGGTTGGTGGGGGAACCACTTTACAGCAAGAATATTAAAAGACTTAGTACAATAAAGAAAAGATTAAGGGGTAAGTAGAATGTACAAGTATAAGCTTCCAGATGAGGTTTCTGCATGGATAGAAGTTGATGGAGATGCTCTTTTAAATAATCTTAAAAGGATAAGACAAATAGTAGGAACCGCGAAAATTTTAGCAGTGGTAAAAGCAAATGCCTATGGCCTGGGACAAAATGAGGTTGCCCGTATTTTCCAGGGAGCAGGTGTAGATTGCTTTGGTGTAACCAACCTGTCAGAGGCAATAAATCTTAGAAATGGGGGAATTACTTCCCCTGTTGTTTTGTTTGCACCCCTTGCAGCGGGGCAGCTGTCATTGGCATTAGATTATAACCTAATTCCTTCAATAAGCAGTATTACCCAGCTTCAAGAACTGCAGCAGGCTGCAGCAGCCAGACAGGATAAAGTAAAAATACATATAGAGCTGGAGACAGGAATGGGAAGAACAGGTCTATGGCTGACAGATATCCTACCTTTCATAGAAGAGCTGGCAGCCTGTCCAAATATAGATGTTGACGGCATATATACCCATCTGGCCCGGGCCGGCGCTGACAAAGACTTTTCTGAAAAACAGTTTACGGCTTTTAAAGAGGGAATCAAGCTTTTTCAATCTAAGGGAATAGTCATTCCGAACCGGCATATAGTTAATAGCACAGGGGTTATAAACTTTCCCCATATGCATCTGGATATGGTTAGGGTAGGCACACTCCTTTATGGACAGGTTCCCATGGGGGCCAAGCTTGAAGGTATAATAGACCCCTGGGCAGCAAAGGCTAAAATAATTAACCTGAGAAATGTTCCTGCCAATTGGCCCATTGGCTATGGAAGTGAATACATAACCAGAGAAAAAAGTCTCATTGGAATTGTCCCGGTGGGCTTCGCTGATGGCTTTAATGTATCACCAAAAATAAAGCCCAAGGGCTTCATAGATTTAATAAAAATTATTGTAAAAGAAGTGCTGGCCTACTACGGTATAGGTCCACAGGCGCTGGGGGTGCAGTTTCAGACAAAATCCTATCCTGTCGTTGGAAGGATTGGAATGCAGCTGACAATGGTTGACTTTACAGGCAGCAATATTAAAGAGGGTGATATTGTTTCTGTGGCACTGAGAAGAATCAACACACCCCAGCACCTTCCAAGGGTATATTTAAAGGATGGTCAGCCATATAAAATTATATTTGCTGAAAGAGAAATTAACCTTTTGGAGAAAGGGGAAATGTGATGCGTAAAGGTGTTTTGGTGGGAATTGTAGTCACAATATTAATAGCTGTTCTTGCAGTCTCCCTTTTGGTGGATAGCCCTGGGCAGGGGATAAGCCCCGCTGAAAGTGGCAATCAGATAGCTGTAGTATTTATTGAAGGGCCCATAATGGGTGGGCGTTCAGGCAGCGATTTCCTTTCAGGAACAACTGCCGGCTCCATGACAGTGATGGAACATTTAAGGAAGGCAGCCAGTGATCCTGCAGTAGGTGCCGTAGTACTGCGTTTTAACACGCCAGGGGGGAGCGTACCGGCTTCTCAAGAAATTGCTGCAGAAATTATGCGTTTAAAGGAAACCGGCAAGCCCATTGTAGCATCCATGGCAGATGTTTCTGCATCTGCAGGCTACTACCTGGCAGCTCTTGCAGATGTCATTGTAGCAAACCCTGGAACTATTACAGGAAGTCTTGGTGTATACATGCAGGTGGCCAATTTCGAAGAATTATATGAAAAACTGGGAATAGAATATAACTACATAAAAAGTGGGGAATATAAGGACATGGGGGCCTCCAACAGAGCCCTGCGGCCAGAAGAAAGAGAGATCCTGCAGGCCATGGTGGATGATATCTACCGGCAGTTTGTTGAAACCGTTGCAGAGGGAAGAAATATGACCCAGGAAAAGGTAAAGGAATTGGCTGATGGTAGAATCTATACAGGTAACCAGGCAAAGGAGCTGGGTCTGGTTGATGAGCTGGGGAACTACTATGATGCAATTAATATAGCAGCCAGGATGGCTGGGATACCGGAAGAGCCGAGGGTAAAAAGCTATTACAAGCCAGGGCCTTTAGATTTTTTATTCAGCAGCCAAAACCTTTTAAACCTCTGGAAGGGCTTATCTGTACAACCAGGGCAGCCCTTTATTGTAAACCAGGGAAATCTAAACTAGGGGGAAAATAGTTTTGACTGAAGAAAAAGAAAACAGGGAAGAAATTACAAAGGATGAGATTAAAAATATACCTTTAGGGGAACAAATAGAAAGTGGGCCAGATGCTCCAGAGGTCAAGGATGCTCTAGAGATTAGAAATCCTCAGCCTGGGTTAGGCAGTGAAGAAACTGAGGATAGGTTGAGCCTGGTTGAAATTCTTTACGGCACAGTAGCTTCACCCAATGAAACCTTTGCCAGATTGGTCAGGAAGCCTCCCGTTATTAAAAGTGTCCTTACAGTTATTGTGATCTATATATTTACCTGGCTTCTTAATCTTTCACATTTAAAAAAAGCAGGATTTGAAAACCTGATGGTGGAAGAGTTTGGTCAGATTTCAGGGCAGTTATTAGGCAATATTTTTATTGTAATGGGGTTTTTAGGAATAATTTTTGTACTATTAACATGGTTTGTTATTTCCGGTTCATTGAATCTATGGGCCTCCCTTCTTGGTGGCAGGGATAATGCCAAAGGCCTGTTTGCACTCTATGGATTTGCCATGCTGCCAGGTGTTTTTTCTGAAGTGCTGCAGACATTAATTAATCTCCTGGGATTACCTGGAGCCATAAACTGGCTTATTGTCATCTTTACATTTATCTGGATACTCTACCTGCAGATGATTGCCATTAAAACAACACAGGGTCTATCAACAGGGTTATCCTTATTTGCAGCTCTAACTCCAATTCTAGTTATGGGCCTGCTGATGATTTTTACTGCTTTGCTGGTGCTGGCAGCTTTTCTCCCAGTGTATCAAAATTTTTTTAATATATAAGAACCTAGAAGGAATCGTTATAAACATGGAAGAATTATATAGCTGGGGTGGGGTATAAACAGTTAACGGAGGTACCATCAGTGAAAAAAGAAAAGAAACCGTCTGTTCTAATTGTAGATGACCAATTAGGGGTAAGGATGCTGCTTTCAGAAGCTTTTAGTCTTGAGTGTTTTGAGGTAGATACTGCAGCTAGTGGGGAGGAAGCCTTAGAATTGCTTAAGACCAGCCACCCTGATGTGCTGTTTCTGGACTTGAAAATGCCCAAAAAGGATGGCATGTATGTTTTTAGCCAGCTTAAAAAAATGGAGTATAAAGGGTTTATAGTACTTATGACAGGCATGGAAACAGTAGATGTTAATATAGATGTGGACTATGTCCTGAGCAAGCCCTTTGATATCGATTATGCAATAAAAATACTTCATCAATTGCTTAACATCAAAAGTGAGGAAAAGTACTTATCATAAATAGTGCAGGATTTTAAGATTTTTACTAGAACTATTTACAGGAAAGGAGGGTATATAATATGATACCTACCACTACGGTTGTAGCCATACGTTGTCCTGAATGTGGAAAAATGGAATATATTTCAGTTTCCCTGTTTTCCTTTAGTGGTTCAAATGGTGTAGCTTTAAAGTGCTCATGTGGATATGAGATTATAAAACTGACTACAAAGAAAAGACAAGATTTTTGGTTTCAATATATATGTGCCATGTGTGAAGGACGGCACCTGTTAAAGGTTACCAGAGGCAAGCTGTGGTCTGGTGAGACTCCCCTTGACTTAGTATGTGAAGAAACTGGAATAGAAGTAGGCTATGTAGGCTCCAGGGAAAAGGTTAGGGAGAAGGTTAAAAAGCAGGACCAATCCTTAGCTGAGATGGCAGATAAGCTTGGATTTACTGAGTTTTTTAATAATTCGTCAGTAATGTACGAGGTTCTAGAGCATGTTTATGATATAGCTGAAAGGGGTAAGCTTTACTGTACTTGTGGTAATTATGAGATTGAAGTTGAGATATATCCAGAATATATACAGCTAACCTGTGAAAAATGTAAAGCTTCCGGAAAGGTAATGGCTGATAAAGAAGAAGATTTGCACCTGCTTAAAAAAACATGGGAATTAAAACTAACCAGGAACGGTTTCTTGTTTAACAAAACGGAAGACTATAACAACCACAATTTTTAATACATTATTAATGAGGAATCACACCTTGTTTCCACTTGGAGAAGATAAGATAAAATGGAGGGGTTAAAATGCCACTTGTTACTGTTAAGGAGCTGCTAAAGGCAGCTGAACAGGACAATTATGCTGTGGGAGCGTTTAATTGTAATAATATGGAAATAATTCAAGCAATAGTCCAGGCTGCAGAGGAGGAGAACTCGCCAGTTATAGTTCAAGCCAGCCAGGGTGCAATAAAATATGCAGGTTTAGAATATATAACAGCTCTAACCAAGCTTGCGGCTGAGCAAACTAGAGTGCCTGTAGCTTTACATCTGGACCATGGAACAAGCTTTGACCAGGTTGTAAAATGTATCAGACATGGCTTCACTTCTGTCATGATTGACGGTTCGGCTTATCCCTTGCCGGAAAACATAATGCTGACCAAAAAGGTTATTGAGGTTGCAAGAGCTATTGGCGTTAGTGTTGAGGCTGAGCTTGGAAAAATAGGTGGAACAGAGGACGATATTACAGTTGACGAAAAAGAAGCTGCCTTTACCGACCCGCAGGAGGCCAGGGAGTTTGTAGAAGCTACCGGAGTGGATGCCCTTGCTGTGGCAATTGGTACTGCCCATGGAATTTATAAGGGGGAGCCAAAGCTTGACTTTGAGAGACTAAAAAAGATTACTTCATTAATAGATACCCCAATAGTTTTACATGGCTCTTCAGGGGTACCGGATGAAGCAATTAAGCAGGCAATCAGCCTGGGTGTTAGAAAGGTTAACATAGATACTAATCTACGAGAAGCCTTTGTTAAAAAATCAAGACAGGTCCTGGAAGAAAAGCCCAAGGAAATAGATCCAAGAAAGATTCTGGGACCGGCCAGGGACGCCATGAAGGAAGTAATAAGGGAAAAGATTCGCCTCTTTGGAAGCAGCGGTAAAGCATAAATTACAAATTTCAAATAAGACACGGGTACTTCCGTTGTCTTATTTTGCTATAATACCTTGATTAATTTAATAAATTTTGGAGGGATTTTTGTGAAAATATTTATAGATACGGCCAACATCCAGGAAATAAAGGAAGCCAATGACCTTGGAATAATTAGTGGTGTTACAACAAATCCATCACTAATTGCCAAGGAAGGCAGAAATTTTGAAGAGGTAGTTAATGAAATATGTAAAATTGTAGATGGACCTATAAGTGCAGAGGTTATCAGTACACTGTCTGAAGGCATGGTGAAGGAAGCAAGAGAGCTGGTTAAAATTCACAACAATATAGTAATTAAAATACCCATGTGTGCCGAGGGCCTAAAGGCCGTAAAAATTCTCAGCAGTGAGGGTATAAAAACTAATGTGACCCTTATTTTTAGTGCAAATCAAGCATTGCTGGCTGCCAGGGCGGGTGCTGCATATGTAAGCCCCTTTGTAGGCAGGCTGGATGATGTAAGTCATAATGGTATGGAGCTAATCTCAGAGATAGTGCAGATTTTTGCCCAACATGGCATTAATGCTGAGGTAATTGCAGCAAGTATTCGTAACCCAATTCATGCCAAGGAAGCAGCACTGCTGGGTGCAGACATTGCCACAATTCCCTATCAAGTAATTGTTCAAATGATCAATCATCCATTAACAGATATAGGCATCAAAAGGTTTCTTGAGGATTGGGATAAGGTGCCCAAGTAAAATTAAATGCAGCAAAAAGCAGGAAACTATGGCATACATGTCAAAGTAACTTCCATGAATGTTTGAGAAATTGGGAGTGACATTATTGTATCATATCGTAGGATATACCTTCCTTGCTGCAGCTCTAATTCTAGTAGCAGCACTATTTTTTTCTAAAGCTAAAGATTATAAAAAGCTTCTCATAAAAAATTCCCTTTTGGAAGAAGAAATCCGAAGCTTTACACAGAAACTTGATGAAGACCTGAAGCTTGCCCATGACTTTAAAAGACAATACTTGTCTAATAACCATAGTCTTCATGGAGTAGATGTATCTGTAAGGCATTTTTCTGATTCTGTTGTTGGGGGAGATTTTTTTTCTTTAGTACCATTAGATAAAAACCCTGATAGATGTAGAAGGTGCATTGAGCCCTGCGGCAGCTCCCTTTGCCACCTGGCAAAGAATGAAGGTGGTTTTATCATAGGAGATATAAACATTTCCGGCCTGCCGGCAGCATTGATGATTGCACAGGTTTTAAGTACTGCTGAACAGGTTGCTGGAACCATTACATCCCCAGGCAAAATATTAGAGCGAGTTAATAATTTTATTTACAAAGGTAAAAACCAGCAGCAAAATCTATTTACTACAGCTTTTTATGGATTCATAGATCAGAGAAAGGGTGTCCTTAAATACTCACATGGGGGACATGAGCCGCCAATATTTTACAGCAAGTCCACGGATAAATTAGTAAGACTTGAAGGACCTGGCCTTATCCTGGGAACAAGCCCAAACCAAAGGTTTGAGGAAAGGGAAATTTTTCTGACAAAAGGCGATAAAATAATTATGTATACGCCTTTCCTTGAAGAAAAAGAAACAGTCAGCCTTCTAGACCTTGTTTCAAAATACGTCAGAGAGGACATGAATTCTTTACTAGACAATGTTGAGAAAGAATTAAAAAACCTGGTCCAGAGTAAGGGCAATAGACGAAATTTTATTCTTGTGGGCTTAGAAATTATTAATACCCCCTTTGGTAAATATACAGTTCCTGCCCATCTGTCCATGATCAGCAAGATAACAGAAGAGGTTATTTTCATTGCCCAACAAATGGGGATGAGAAACAAAGGCATAATCGCCCTTAGGGTGTCCCTTAGTGAGATCCTTTCAAATGCCATTATTCATGGTTCAGGAAAAGATCCCAACAAGTCAATTGACATAGAAGTATGGATAGAGGACAAAAAAATTAAGGTTAAAGTAAAGGATTCAGGAAAGGGATTTGATTATAAAAAGCTGGATTTTGAAAGAATCCCAGAGGACCTGTTTGCTGAGGAGGGTAGGGGACTATTCTTAATTAAGAATTATGTTGATGACATGCAATTTTGTGATGGAGGCAGCAGTCTAACCATCACCAAAGCTATAGATTAAAGTTTTTACAGCTATTATGAGCTATTATAGATTATAATTGCATTGGGGGGTTAATATGGAGGTTAAAGTAGACAAAATTAAAGGGGCGGAGATTGTAACAGTTTCCGGCAAGATTGATGCCTATCAGTCTATAAAGTTAAAGGATGCCTTAAATGATATAATAGATAGGGGATCAAAAAAGATTATTGTTAATCTTCATGATGTTAACTTTCTAGACAGCACTACATTAGGCATCCTTATTTCCGCCTTGAAAAAGATTAAAAATAAGGGGGGAGAAATCTGTATAACCAGACTTCAGCCTAATGTAGAGGAAATTTTTGAATTAACCCGCTTGAACAAGATTTTTACGATTTTTTCCAGCAACGAAGAGGCTATTGATTTTCTTGCAAATATTGAGTAACAACAAGGGAATTGGCAAAAGCAATAAAATAAGGAGTTGAATATCTTGGAAAGAGAATTGGCTTTGGAGTTTGCCCGCGTAACTGAGGCCGCGGCGTTAGCTTCTGCTCGATGGATGGGAAGAGGAGATAAAATAGCTGCTGATGATGCAGCTGTAAGGGCCATGAGAGCTGTTTTTGACACTGTCAACATTGATGGCACAGTGGTTATTGGTGAAGGAGAAATGGATGAAGCTCCAATGCTGTATATAGGAGAAAAAGTCGGGACAGGAAAGCCGCCTAGTGTTGATGTTGCAGTAGATCCATTAGAAGGGACTACTATTGTTGCAAAAGGTACTACCGGTGCAATTGCTGTCATTGCAGTAGCTCCCAGGGGTTGTTTTTTGCATGCACCTGACATGTACATGGATAAAATTGCTGTAGGTCCCCTGGCAAAGGGCAAAATCAGCCTGGATGCATCTGTAGAGGAAAATTTGCTTGCAGTTTCAAAAGCTCTAAATAAAAGTATTGAGGAGGTTACTGTTGTTATTCTGGATAGACCCAGGCACAAGAAAGTAATTGAGGATGTGCGCAGGGCTGGTGCTAGAATACGTCTTATAACTGACGGTGATGTATCACCTGCAGTAGCCACAGCCTTTGAAGATTCTGGCGTTGACATGATGATGGGCATTGGAGGTGCGCCTGAGGGTGTATTGGCAGCAGCAGCCCTTGCCTGCCTGGGCGGAGACATGCAGGCAAGGTTAATTCCCGAAGATGAAGCCGAAGTACAAAGAATTCATGCCATGGGCATAGCAGATGAAAATAAATTGTTAAAGCTGGAAGACCTGGTAAAAGGTGATGATGTTATTTTTGCAGCCACTGGCATTACAGATGGCAGTTTGTTAAGGGGTGTAAGGTATAATTCGAGGGGTGCATCTACCCATACCCTTGTAATGCGTTCACGAACCGGGACAGTCAGATTTGTAGAAGCATGGCATAGATTTGATAAAAAGCCTCTCATAGACAAAATACAGGGTTAGCCCCCAGGGGTTTTCCTGCAAATAATTAACTTAAACTTGGCAAAAAGACTAAAAAATAAAAAAAATGTCATAATATTAACTGGTAAAACATCTTGTTACCAAAGAAGGTTTTGCAAGTTCCTCTTATTACGCCTGCCTGCTACTATATCCAAGTTGGTACTTATTGTTTTTCTTAAATAGGGTCCTTACATAATAATTTTACTTGAACGGAGGTTTAAAAGTGAATATAGCAGAATTAGAAACCAAGACCATGGCAGAGCTGTATGCCATGGCAAGAGAAATACAGCTTTCGGGATACTCTCAGCTGCGAAAAAAAGAGTTGATTTTTGAGATTCTTAAGGCTCAGGTTCAAAAGGATGGTCAGCTTTTTGCCCAGGGTATTCTGGATATTTTACCAGATGGATATGGATTTTTAAGGCCTTTTTCCTATCTGCCAAGCAAAGATGATATATATGTGTCAACCTCCCAAATACGCAGGTTTGACATGCGTACCGGTGACAGGGTTGCAGGACTTGTCAGACCACCCAAGGAGGGAGAAAGGTATTTTGCGCTCCTGCGAGTAGAATCTATAAATAGCTTGGATCCTGAATTATCCCCCAAAAGACTCCATTTTGATGCCTTAACTCCAGTTTATCCAAATGAGAGATTAACCCTGGAAAGTGACTTGCAGGATTTGTCATCCAGGATTATTGATTTAATCTCCCCAGTTGGCAAGGGACAAAGAGGGCTAATTGTTGCTCCCCCAAAAGCAGGTAAAACAGTACTCCTCAAAAAAATCGCCAATTCCATTCATGCCAATTATCCAAATCTAGAATTGATGGTTTTACTTATAGATGAAAGACCTGAAGAAGTAACAGATATAGAAAGATCTGTACATGGCGATGTCATTGCCTCCACCTTTGATGAACCCCCTGAAAGCCATGTAAAGGCTGCCGACATGGTTCTGGAAAGGGCCAAAAGGCTTGTGGAGCATGGCAAGGATGTTATTATTCTAATGGATAGTCTTACAAGACTTGCAAGGGCACATAATCTAGTGGTGCCTCCCAGCGGAAGAACCCTATCTGGCGGTGTGGACCCGTCGTCTTTACATAAACCAAAAAGATTCTTTGGTGCGGCTAGAAAGATAGAAGAAGGGGGAAGCTTGACTATTCTTGCTACTGCTCTCATTGAAACAGGCAGCAGGATGGATGAAGTAATTTTTGAAGAGTTTAAGGGAACAGGCAACATGGAATTGATCCTGGACAGGAGATTGTCTGACAGGCGATTATTCCCCAGTATTGATGTTAAACGCTCAGGAACAAGAAGAGAAGAACTCCTTCTATCCAAGGAGGAACTGGAGCTTATCTGGAACTTTAGAAAGCTTACTTCCAATATGGGTACCGTTGAGGTTACAGAAATGCTGGTGGAAGCCCTTAAAAAAACCAGGACTAATGCAGATCTAATAAGGGCCCTGCCCCAGCTGTTTCCAAAATAAAAAAAGCAGCCATTAGCAAGGCAAGAACCAACCATTAGCTAACCATGAGCTATTATTATGACCCCCCATTTGGTACACATTTTGTACAAAATCATACAATGATACCAAAAGGGGGTATTAGTGTGGAATATATTATGATGCTTATTGTAGTTCTTAGCTTTTATGGTTCTGGTTTGGCAAGAAGAGCAAACAAACAAAGAAGAATAGATCTTATGCCGATTGAACCCAAGGGCGGTTCCCTGTCAGAGGCAATAGTTGAGCTTGTAGCCTTTGCCGGTGGGATATACTTAACATTGAACCTGGTCATAGAGTTTCTGGCAATAACCGGACTTGAAAGGGTTAGCCTTTGGGGTGTAGCCTTTGATCCAATTGCAGCTGTATCCATAGTCCTGGCCCTGCTCCAACCACTTTATGAACGTCTAAGATACGAAAATTCGTGGTGTTAGCTGATAGCCTTTACTAGAAGTGCAGCTGCAGAAGCAAGGTATGACTTGCATTTGGTCATTACTTCAGGGTCTTGGTGAAGCTTTTCCCTTCCCTCCATTGTTGTAAGGTCATAGGGCTGCAGGTCCTTGCAATAAGACGATGCATTAATATCTGCAAACTGCTCTACCAGCTCACGCGCATTTTCCCTGACCCTGCCATAAAGCTCCTTGTCGGCACTATTTTGTCTATTATAATGCAGTCCTATGGCTATTACAGCACCTGAAACAGCTCCACAGGTAATTCCCTTGCCGCCAATTCCCCCGCCAAAGCCAGAAGCTGCTGCCCCAAGGCTGGGGTCTTTTTCATATACATCTAAATATGCCTTAAGCATTGATTCAGAGCAGTTAAAACCTTCTTCAAAATAAGCCATGGCCTTTTTTGCTACTTGCGTTTCCATATAGACAAAACCTCCCAAAAGTATAGATTGACACATATAATAAGCTTTCTCCATATCATTACAAATACCTTTTTATGCTTAAAAGGCTATATAAAACTTTTTGTATTAATCCATTTTTTGATATAAAATAATTTAGAGCCCCTGGCTTATTCTAGCTTTGTTTTAAAAATAGCAGATGGCACAGGCCTTGATCTAATCTGGAAACTGAAAAAGGGGTAAGGCTGGTGCCTGACTGATCAATATCAATAGACTATATTTCAATAGATTATATCCTTAAGGGGGAATTAAGTGTGGAAAGCATGCTGGCAATTAACAAACTAACCATTTTCAATGAATTAAAGGGGCAGAGCTGCTTTAAAAAGCTTGGCAGGCTGCTCCAACTGGTTAAAGGCGGCCCTGAAATAAAGAAAAACCAGGCTTATTACAGCTTTGTAAATGCTTTGCTGGAGGAAAATGCATATATAACATATTCTGTGGGTTCTCCCTGGCAGAATTACATACTTGAGAAAATTCTAACCTCAGACAATCTTTTTACTAGACAGGGGGAAACACAGGCTGAAATTTCCCCAATAATTGAGATGGCGGTACGAGAGGATTTAAGGCAATTGGAAATACTGTATCACATTGATTGGGCGGACATTGAAAAACAGCTTTTTGGGAACAGCCTGGATCATTCAATTTTTAACTTTCAAAATACTCCAGTGTCAGAAGCTTCCACTATTTTTCCTGAAAAATACCATGAAGAAAAACGAATGCTAAAGGAGCTTATGAACAAGAATCAGGACTGGAATAATTTGCTGCCGGACATTATCGGCTTTTTTAAGAAATGGGGTACAGGTGAATTCGCCCAGTATTGGGTTTTTAAATATAATGGAGATTGTCTTGAGGGTATTGATAAGCCTGACCCTATACGCCTGCAGCAGCTGGTTGGCTGGAATGTGCAAAGGAGCCAGATTGTTGATAACACCAGACAGTTTGTTAAGGGGTATACTGCCAATAACATACTTCTTTACGGCGATAGGGGAACAGGCAAATCCTCAACAGTTAAGGGTCTTGTCTATGACTTTGGAGAAATGGGTTTAAGATTGATAGACGTATCATTGAAGGGACTTGTGAAGCTTCCCTATCTCCTTAGAAAGCTCTCAGAAAAACCCCAGAGGTTTATAATATTTATAGATGACCTTTCCTTTGAGGAGTACGAAACCCAATACAAGGAATTAAAGGCAGTACTAGAGGGAGGGGTAGAGGTCCAGCCAAGTAATGTTCTAATATATGCCACTTCCAATAGAAGGCATCTTGTAAAGGAAAAATTTGCTGACAAGGACATGAATTTCTATTTTGTGGATAATGACGAGGTAAGAATGCAGGATTCTCTTCAAGAAAAGCTCTCCCTCTCAGACAGGTTTGGAATGACAATATATTTTACATCCCCGGCCCAGAGAGAGTATTTAGAAATAGTACGTACCCTGGCTAGAGAAAGGGGAATAAAGATGGAAGAGAAAATGTTAGATAGAATGGCACTACAATGGGAGCTTATGCAGAACAGCCGCTCAGGAAGAACAGCAAAGCAGTTTATTGACCACCTGGCTGGACGCCTGGCAATGGAGCAAAGGGAGTTCTAAACCTATATTAATTTTGAATAATTTGAACCAAAAATTATTAGTGACAATAGCCCAATACCATGCTATACTGTTTTTTATACAGGCACCAAGCAGTGTCTGAGCATAGATTAGTTTAGATTAGTTTTAGTTTAGCTGGGCAAGTCCCATTCAAGCACTGGCTTGAAAGGTTAGAAAAGTTAATAGAGAGGAGTTGAGTAGAGATGAGTTGAGCCGAGTTAAGGATAGCTTTAGCTTAGAATGTCTAATTATGTGTATATTAGCCGGACTCATTTCTTGGGTCTGGTTTTTTAGTTTTGGTGAAAAAGGTGTATAAGGGAAAAAGAGACGAGACAGGCGAGAGGAGAAAAACAATGAGAAAAGAGCTAAAGGAAAATCAAGGTGCAAATAGTAGAGTAAATAATAATAATAATGAAGTAATTAATGATGAGCAAATTGAAATCAAGGGAGGCAGGGGAGTAAATAATATTAGTATGGGAGCTGGCGGCGCCGTTTTGACTGGTCAAAACACCAATACCAGACAGATTGCCGTGGTGGCAGTATTAATTGCCATAGGTGCTGTATTAAGAATTGTTTCCCCTTCCATTGCAGGAATAACTCCAAACTGGGTTATAGCCATGTACTGCTTGGCAATTATACTTGTCAGGCCAAATATATTTGGGGCAATAGGTATAGGGTTTGCAGCCGGTGCAATGGCTATGGTAACCTCCAAATCACCTGTTCCCTACATTAACCTGATCAGTGAACCTATAGGTGCAGCAGCTGCATTAATGTTTCTCTTGATTCTGCCCAGGTTGTCTATTAAAGACTACTCTCTAAAGCCGTTTATTATAACAGTCATGGCTACTTTAGCAAGCGGTACCACCTTTTTAGGTGTGAATATGCTTGTGCTCAGCCTGCCGGCGGAAGTGGTTAGGGTTGCATTTATGACGGTGGTAATACCTGTTGCGGTTTTCAACTCAGTTATTACCCAACTATTGTACTACCCTGCAAAGAGGTTCTTGAACATGTAAGCGGTACACCTCTTTATATAGGTGCAAAATACTTAAAAACCATGGCTGGGGAGGTATGCAGATTGGCAGAATTAGTACTGGAGGGTGTCAGCTTTATATATGAAAAAACGCAAGAGTATGCCATTAAAGATATAAGCTTATCAATAGAGCCGGGGGAATTTGTAGTAATTACCGGCCCTGCTGGGGCTGGTAAGTCTACCCTGGCAGGCTGCTTCAATGGTGTTATTCCTCATTTTCAAAGAGGGCTAATGGAGGGGAATATTTATCTAAAAGGCCAGAATACAAAGGACCTTACAGCTGGCAACATGGCCAAAATGGTGGGGAGTGTATTTCAAGACCCGGAGGCCCAAATTATTTGTGGGCGAGTTGATGAGGAAATTGCCTTTGGTTTGGAAAACCTGGGTGTCCCCTCAAGAGATATTGAGAGAAGAATTGAAGAGTCTTTAAACCTTGTTGGCATACCTGAATTAAAATACAGGTCCACAAGTGCCCTATCCGGTGGTCAAAAGCAAAGGGTTGCCATAGCAGCAGTCCTGGCCATGGAGCCTGAAATACTAGTCTTGGATGAACCCACCTCAGAGCTCGACCCCCACGGGACCCAGCAGGTCATGGAGCTCCTGTACCTTTTAAACAGCAAAAAGAAGATAACAATTATCCTGGTGGAGCAGAAGATAGAAGATGCAGTAGTCTTTGCCAGCAAGCTAGTTATCATGGAGCATGGGGAAATTGTCATGGAGGGTGAACCGGCTAAAATTTTAGCAGGGGTTTCCATGTTAAGGAAAACCGGCATTAAAGTGCCCCAGCTCGTAAGCTTAGCCCATAGACTGGGGATTAAGGGCCAGGTGCCCTTAAACCTGGCAGATGCAGAAGACATGGTAAGGAATTATGTTGGGAGGTAGGCACCTTGAAAAAACCCTTGATAGAGGTTGAAAACTTAAATTTTGGATATGATAAGCACTGCCATGCTTTAAGGGATATAAATTTGACCATTACTCGGGGAGAAATGATTGCCTTTACCGGAAAAAATGGCTCAGGCAAAACAACCCTTGCCAAGCATTTTAATGGTTTATTAAAGCCCAGTTCTGGACGTGTATTAATTGATGGAAATGATACGGCAAAAAGCACAGTCTCCCAGTTGGCCCAAAAGGTAGGATATGTATTTCAAAACCCAGACCATCAGATATTTAATGACACAGTATTTGACGAAGTTGCCTTTGGGCCTAAGAATCAAGGCTTAAGGGGCAGGGAACTGGAAAAGCTTGTAATCCAATCCATTGAAGCTGTAGGACTTAAAAGCTACCGTGGGGAATATCCCTATAGACTGTCCAAGGGTCAGAGACAAAGGCTTGCCCTTGCATCAGTCATAGCAATGGAAAGTGAAATAATGGTTCTGGATGAACCCACCACAGGCCTGGATTACAAAGAAGGACTGGAAATAATGGAGCTAGTAAAAAAGCTCAACACAAAGGGTCGTACCATAATATTCATTACCCACGATATGGGTTTGGTGGCTGATTACGCCAAAAGAATGGTAGTGGTTTCTGAGGGGGAAATATTGGTGGATGACATTCCGCGAAAAATATTTGCCATGGAAGAAGTCATAAAAAGGGCCCATTTAAAAATTCCTGAAATTACCCAATTAGCTCAAAGGCTTGGCCTTTCCAAGCGAACCATTTTAAATGATGCAGAACTCTTTCAGGAGATTATTATTGCTGTAAAGGAGGCTAAACTAAATGTCCTCTGTAGCTAGCTATATTACAAAAAGCTCCTTGATCCATAATCTGCATCCCTTGACCAAAATATTTGGTGCCCTGTGGTTTTTAACATTGAGCATTATAGTAAGCTCGCCAGTACATCTGGGGTTTATTTTGCTCATGGTCATATTATGCGGCTTTGCAGCCCGAATTCCTAATGAAATCATCAGGTCTCTTAAGGCAATAAGCATTTTTGCATTTATAATATTTTTAATTCAAATTCTTTTTTATAAGTGGGGAACGGTAGTTTTTTACATGATACCAGGAGTTGATTGGCTGCCTGTTACCAGGGAAGGTATCCTCTTTGGGATAGCCATTGCCCTTAGAATGATGATTATTTTGCTCAGCTTTATAATATTCCTTTCTACAACCCAGACAAGGGACATGATGATGGTACTTGTGGAGAAGTTAAAGGTGCCCTATGATTATGCTTTTATGTTTGTTACATCCCTTAGGTTTATCCCTACCTTTATGAATGAGGTAGCAGTAATTCAGGAGGCACAAAAGGCAAGGGGCTACAGGATTGAAGGGGCAAATCCCTTGAGAAAAATCAAGTCCTACCTGCCCATTGCCCTGCCATTGGTATTAATATCCTTGGCCAAGGGTGAAAGGCTGGCCCTGGCCATGGAAACCCGTGCCTATAATGCAGGCATACCCAGAACCTATTTAAGGCAGTGGAGGATGGAAATTAAGGATGGGGCTGCTATAACCTTCATGCTCCTGGCACTTGTACTGGCAGTTTATATCAGATAAAACAACCTGTCCTTCAGCTGCAAATATCAGAAATATTAGAAAGGTGAGATGAGAATGGCATTACCAGCCGAGATAGTTGAGAAAAGGCAAGGATTTACCCGGCAATTCCCGGGAAGAAAGGCAGCAGACCTATTAAATAGAATGTACTCCAACTCATCCTTTTATAGACAAAACCTCATAAACTCGGGCTTTAGACCTGAAAGGCCTGAATTAGATATAAGCTATGAAGAGTTTACCCAGCTTCCCTTTACGGAAAAGCATGAGCTAAGAGAGGGGGATCCCCTTGCAATGCTTGCAGTTTCTGAGGAAGATGTGGTTAGAATACACTCCTCCTCCGGAACTACAGGCAAACCTGTTGTGATTCCCTACACCCAAGGGGATGTGAATGACTGGGCAGAAATGATGAAGCGGTGCTATGAAATGGCGGGCGTTACAAAAAAAGACCGGGTACACATTACCCCAGGCTATGGTCTCTGGACTGCTGGAATTGGTTTTCAGGCCGGAGTTGAGAGGCTGGGTGCAATGGCTATTCCCATGGGCCCAGGCAATACTGAAAAGCAGCTGGAGATGATGGTTGATCTAAAAAGCTCTGTGTTAATTGGAACCTCCTCCTATGGGCTCTTGCTGGCTGAAGAGATTAATAGGCAGGGATTAACAGAGCAAATACACCTTAAAATAGGCATTTTTGGGTCTGAGCGCTGGGGAGAAAAGATGCGTCTAAGAATTGAACAGCTCCTTAACATAGAATCCTTTGATATATATGGGTTGACAGAAATATATGGACCTGGAATAGGCCTTGACTGCAGGTATCATCAGGGGATGCATTACTGGTCAGATTATCTCTTTATGGAAATTATAGACCCCGTTACAGGAGATTCAGTGCCCCCGGGAGAGCTGGGGGAGCTTGTCATAACAACCCTTACCAAGGAAGCCATGCCCCTAATTCGTTATCGAACCAGAGACCTGACTAGATTAATCCTGGAGCCATGTCCCTGCGGCTCTCCACATCCACGCCTGGATAGGATAATGGGCAGAAGTGATGACATGATTAAGGTCAAGGGAATTAATATATATCCCGGCCAGATTGATACCATATTGAAGGAAGTGCAAGGGTTAAGCAGTGAATACCAGGTTTATCTAAGCAGAAAAGATGGACGGGACATTATGATGCTCAAGGTAGAGAAGGAAAAAGTCACATCTGCCTGCAACCTTGATAAGAAGCTGGAAAACCTGTTTAAGAGTAAAATAGGAATCCAAATTACAGCCCAGGTGGTAGAGTACGGCATCCTGCCCAGAAGTGAAAAAAAGACTAAAAGAATTTATGATGAAAGATAAATTTCCAAATTATATAAGTTCAAATTATATAAGTTCAAATTATATGAGTCCAGATTGGGTCCGGGGTATAAGCCCAAGGGCTCTAATTTTTTGCCTGATATGACAAATAATATGACATAAATATACCTAAATAAATATACCTAAATTCCTTAAATTACATCTATAAATTACCATTAAATCCATTAATTAATCTTTAATTGGGCCAACTTTAAGCTAATAATGTATATTTTTGTAGAAACAAGGCTAAAATAACTTGTGAACGGCCCAATTAGAAAAAGTTGCCAATTTAATTACTATAAACTTAAAATTTGATAAGAGGTGAAGTTGATGTATCACCATAAGCTAAAAATGATCCTTGGCATTCTGCTGGGAATATTCATGGTTATAGCTTTTACAGCTTCTGATGTATCAGCTAATGATATTAACACCATGACACAGCAGCTGCTGTCGTCAGGACAGGTAGATCCTGATACAGCGGCAAGGGTCAATACCTATACAGCCTTGTATCAGGTAAAGCCAGGAGATACTTTATGGGACATTGCTTACAAGTATGGAACAGACTGGGAAATAATTGCAGCAATGAACAATTTATCCCAAAATTCTATTAGACCAGGACAGGTACTGGTGCTTCCAGTAGAGAGAGAAGTAGTCTACACAGTACAAAGGGGCGATTTTTTAAACAAGATTGCTGGAATGTTTAATGTAACAGTGGATGAAATTGCAAGGGTTAATGGAATAAAAAATCCAAATATTTTAGCCATTGGGCAGGAGCTTATTATTCCAGGAGTCCAAAACTCATTTCCTGTAGCTAGTTCTGACAATACCAGACTCAGGAGTGTAGCGACAGCCAATCGTGGTTCAGCAGTTAACTTTTTATGGCCGTGTGTGGGCCAAATAACTTCTACTTTTGGGCCGAGAAATAATGGTTTTCACCATGGATTGGATATTGCTGCCCCAAGAGGGGTAGATGTAAAGGCTGCACGCAGCGGCAGGGTAGAATTTGCCGGCTGGCTTAATGTCTATGGAAGGACAGTAATAATTAACCATGGAAATGGCTATCAAACACTCTATGCACATAATAATCAGCTTCTGGTAAGAGAGGGCCAAAACGTGGTGGCTGGAGAAAGGATTGCTACTATTGGAGCAACTGGCAATGCCACAGGACCCCATGTGCATTTTGAGGTAATAGTTGATGGTAAAAGGGTTGATCCCATGAGGTTTTTAAGAAACTAAATAAGTTGGGGACATTCCTGTCGTGAAAGATGGCAGTATTCGACAGGTGTGTCCCCTTTCCTTACGTGGGACATTCCTGTCGTGAGAGATGGCAGTATTCGACAGGTGTGTCCCCTTTCCTTAAATCCCCTGGATATTTTCTGTTTGCAAAGCAATTTTTTCTATGCTATAATATCAACAGTTTGTTAAACAACACATATATTAGGGGAAAGGGGTGTGCTTTAGATGAAAAAAGATATTCACCCAAAATATGAGGCAACAACAATAACTTGTGCATGTGGTATGGTTATTGATACCAAATCTACTAGTAAAGACATTAGGGTCGAATTATGCTCAAAATGCCATCCTTTCTACACCGGTTCAAAGCAGCGTATGGTTGAAAAAGGTGGCCGGGTTGAAAGATTTAAAAAGAAATACGGTATGGATGGGTAACAATAACGGAGCACCTGCTCCGTTTTTTGCTGTTAAATTGTTTTTGTTCTTATATAGGTTCTGATATAATAATTCAGTAAACCTCTATCACCTGGGGTGGAGGTTAGGGATAAACATCAGTATGATTAAGGGTATACTAAGGATAGCATTATATAGTTAGAGGTGAAGATAAATGTTTGACAAGTTGGAAAGCATAGAAAAAAAGTATGATGAATTGACCATGATGATGACAGATACAAATGTTCTATCAAATCAAAAGGAGCTGCAGAGGGTTGCTAAAGCCCATTCCGATCTCCAGGAGATTGTCAGTACTTACCGTGCTTATAAAAAAGCTGAAAGAGATTATATTGAGGCTGATAGTCTTATAAAAGAAGGAGGCCTTGAGCCTGACTTTAAAGAAATGGTAGAAATGGAAAAGGAAGAAGCGGCAGAAACCAAGAAAAACCTTACTGAAAAACTGAGAATTCTTCTTTTGCCCAAGGATCCTAACGATAGTAAAAACGTTATCATGGAGATTAGAGCTGGAGCAGGTGGAGATGAAGCTGCCCTATTTGCAGGAGATTTATTTAAGCTCTATGTTAAATATGCTGAAAACAAGGGCTGGAAAGTAGAGGTCTTAAGCGCTCATGAAACGGATATTGGAGGCTTTAAAGAGGTTGCATTCTTAATTGAGGGTAATGGGGCCTACAGCCTGTTAAAATATGAAAGTGGAGTTCATAGGGTTCAAAGAATTCCTTCAACAGAATCGGGAGGCAGAATCCATACATCTACTGCAACTGTTGCGGTTTTGCCTGAGGCTGAAGAAGTGGATGTTGAGATTGACCCTAATGACCTAAGGATAGATGTGTTCTGTTCAAGTGGCCCTGGCGGTCAGTCAGTAAATACTACCCAATCTGCCGTTAGGGTTACACATATACCTTCAGGTATAGTTGTATCCTGTCAGGATGAAAAATCCCAGCTAAAGAATAAGGAAAAGGCTCTAAAGGTACTAAGGGCCAAGCTTTATGAAAAAGCCCAGGAAGAACAGCAGCAGGCAATGGCAGGAAACAGAAAGAGCCAGGTAGGCACTGGTGACAGAAGTGAAAGGATACGCACCTTTAATTACCCACAGGGCAGGGTAACTGATCATAGAATAGGCTTGACACTACACAAGCTTGACATGATACTCCTGGGAGATATACAAGAGATTATTGATGCCCTGATAGCTCATGATCAGTCAGAGCAGCTAAAAGACGTGGAGTAACACTCTTAAAACCAGTAGTAAAATGTAGTGAGAAAAAACCAAAAGTGGAAGCTGGAGGGAATTATTGAAAGGAATTATGGATAAAAGAGTCAGTTCCATTATCAAAGAAGGGGTTAATCTTTTAGAAGAGGCAGGGGTGGTCAATGCAAGGTCCGAGGCCACCCTTTTATTGCGTTTCATTAAAAAGTGGCAGATGCATCATTTAATGATGAATATGCAGGAAACCATATCCCAGGAAGATACTGAAGAATTTATAAATCTCATCAAGCTGAGGAAAAATGGCTATCCCCTGCAATATATTACAGGAACTCAGGAATTCATGGGATTGGCATTTGAGGTAAATCCTAACGTACTGATACCCAGGTATGATACAGAAGTCCTTGTTGAAGCCATATTAAGCAGGGACCTGCCACCTAAAACCAGGGTTGTAGATGTTGGGACCGGCAGCGGTGCAATTGCCATATCCCTGGCCAAGCTTAAACCAGAATGGGAAATATGTGCTATAGATATAAGTGAAAAAGCCCTTGAGGTGGCTGATAAAAACTCAAGAAAGCATAATGTAAGGATTACCTTTTTTCAGGGCGATTTATTAGAGTCCATAAAAAAAACTAACATTAGACCTGACTTGATAGTATCCAATCCACCCTATATTCCAGCCTTGGAGATTGATAGCCTTATGAAGGAGGTTCAGTTTGAACCATATCTTGCTTTACAGGGGGGAGAGGATGGTCTGGCTGTATATAGAAGGCTTATACCCCAGGCATTTTCATTACTTGGCAGACAGGGGTGTCTTGCCTTGGAAATAGGATACAATCAAGGTGAGGCAGTAAGTGACCTTTGTAAGAGTGAGGGTTTTCAGCAAATAGAAGTAATCAAGGACTATCAAAGCCATGACAGGGTAGTAATTGGCGTAAAGTAAAAATTAATTCTACAATACATTTCCTAACATATTCTTTATACTACTTATACTTTTGAATAGTTAGGAGAAAAATAATGGACTGGATTGGTTTTTACAATATAATAGTATCTGTAGGCAATTTTTTTAATAAAAATCAAAGCATTATTGATGTTATAATAGTACTTGCAGCTATCAAAGCTTTCGGTCATATTAGCAAAGTTCTGGGGCAGCCCTCGGTGCTTGGTAAAATTCTAGCTGGGATAATAATTGGCCCCTCCTTTCTGGGGTTGGTAACTCAAGGCCCTCTAATAAAGGGACTTGCAGAAATAGGGGTAATTTTATTAATGTTTCTGGCGGGGTTTGAAACAAATACCAATAGATTGTTAAGAAGCTTGCGTCCGGCAACATATTCTGCTCTATTAGGGGTAATGATACCATTAGTGGCTGGTTTTACAGCAGGGCTTTTCTTTGGATATGGCAGGGGAGAGTCGGCCTTTATAGGTATAGTGCTGGTTGCAACATCAGTGAGTATCTCTGTGCAAGTATTACGAGAATTTGGAAGGCTCCAGTCAAAAGAGGGATTTACCATCCTTGGTGCAGCAGTTCTCGATGATATAGTAGGTCTGATAATTTTAAGTGTAGTTATGGGTGTTTCCATAGGTGGTTTAAGTACATTACATATAGGTACTGTACTTCTTAAAGTAATAGTTTTTTTTGGGACTGCTATATTTATAGGCAAATACTTTTTTCCCCTGCTCTTTAGTATAACGGCTAAAATGCAGGTTTCTGTTCCAGTAGTTACCACCTGCATAATAGTGGCCCTTATCTATGCAGTTGCTGCCCAGTACATGGGCCTGGCTGGAATAATAGGAGCATACCTTGCCGGACTAATGGTTAGGAGTGCCAATCAGGGTGGAACCCTGCTTAACTCACTTGAAACTGTGGGATATTCCTTTTTTATTCCCTTTTTCTTTGCCGGTATAGGTCTTGAAGTTACTCTTGGTTGCATATCCACAGAGATGATGTCTTTCACCGCAGCCATAATTTTAATAGCCGTAGTGAGCAAATTCTCTGGGTGTGCCCTTGGAGCGCTAGTTGGAGGTTTGCAGTGGAGGCCATCACTCATAGTAGGAGCAGGCATGATTGCCAGGGGAGAGGTTGCCTTGATTATTGCTAAATTCGGTAATGACATGGGGCTTATAGGTGGTGAGCTGTTTACTGTAATGGTAATAATGGCTATAATTACAACAGTTTTATCCCCACCCCTAATTAGACTCTTTATAAGGTATTGAAGCCTGCCTACCTGCCTCATGAAAGGAGATATGTATGATTACAAAATATCAAAGGGTAAATGCCCTTTATCCAAATATCATGGTTTTAAAATGTGCTGCTGAAATTATTCAAGAGGGAGGAGTTGTAGCCTTCCCTACAGAGACGGTATATGGTCTGGGTGCAGACGGTTTTAATGAAGATGCCCTGGAAAAAATATTTATTGCCAAGGGCAGACCAATGGATAACCCATTAATTCTCCATATTGCATCCTCAAGGGAAATTGTTGATGTGGCTAGTTATATATCAGCCAGGGCCAAAAAGGCTATCACTGCCTTCTGGCCTGGGCCTTTAACTCTTGTTTTGCCAAAGAATCCCCAGGTTCCAGACCAGGTCTCGGCAGGCCTGTCAACGGTGGCGGTCAGAATGCCCGCTCATCCCATTGCTCTAAAGCTTATCAAGCTGGCAAGGGTTCCTGTTGCAGCACCAAGTGCTAATTTATCAGGCAGACCCAGCCCCACTACAGGCTTTCATGTTTTAAAGGATCTAAAGGGCAAGATTGATATGATTGTGGATGGTGGACCATGCCGTTGGGGAATTGAGTCAACTGTTGTGGATTTTACTGATGAAATACCCACTATTCTCAGACCTGGTGCCGTTACCAGGGAGATGCTTGAAAGTGTAGTTGGACAGGTTATTTATGACCCTGGTTTAAAAAACAAACAGGTAGTACCTAAATCACCAGGTGTAAAATATCTGCATTATGCACCCAGGGGTGACATGTACCTGATACAGGGGGATAATTCCCAGTTGATTGTAGCCAAACTAAAGGAGCTAATCCAAAGCTATAAGGGCAATGGGAAAAGGGTAGCACTTATTGCTACTAATGAGATTATTGGAATGATAGATGATCTGAAGCTGGACTTTAATCTAGATTATATAGGAAATTTAGGTTCAAAATATGAACAAGAATTAATTGCCTCTAGAGTCTATCACCTGCTGCGAAATTGTGATAGATTTAATATAGACATTATTTTAACAGAAGGCCTTTCTGAAGAAGGCCTGGGTGCGGCTATTATGAACCGCCTTTTAAAAGCTAGCGGCAACAAGGTAATTAAGGCATAATCGCCAGGTGAGGTAATACTCGGGTTTTTATGTGAATAGACTTGTAGCAGGATTTAGATTTTTCGTTATCGAAGGGAGTAAATCTATGCTGCAGGTTATGATATTAAGCCTTTTAGCTGGCCTTGCAACTCTTTTGGGAGGAATATCTGTTCTGGTCCTTGGGCGCCCAACAGAGAAATCCCTGGCAATTTTCCTGGGATTGGCAGTTGGGATAATGCTGGGGGTAGTAACCCTGGATCTGGTGCCTTCTGCCTATACCTATGGAACAATTTTTACAGCATTATATGGATTTACCTTTGGAATGATGCTTTTGTTCCTTATTGGCCAATTCCTTGAGCTGGTTTCTCCAACAGCACCGACTCAAAGGAATATGAGGTATCTATTAAATATGGGATATCTTATTGCCTTTGGAATTGCCCTGCATGACCTTCCTGAAGGCATAGCAATAGCTGTTGGATACGCAGCCCAGGAGCACCTGGGCTGGTTGATTGCCCTTGCTATTGGTCTTCATAATATACCTGAAGGAATGGCAACTGCAGCACCATTAAGGATGGGGGGGATGAGGCCTTTTGCAATTATAATTGTTATTGGTTTGGTGAGTTTATTTACACCCCTGGGAACCATGTTAGGTCTTTATATAGTTAGTATATCACCTGAAAAAATTTCATTTCTCCTTGCCCTTGCAGGTGGTGCCATGAGCTACATAGTGCTTTTCAAGCTTATCCCAGAAGCACGTCAGAGGCATCCTAATTATGCCAGGCTAGGGGCTGCAGTTGGGTTTGCTATTATTTTATTTTTGTCAATATTCCATGGATAAAGAAATTGCTTTAAAAAATGGAACTAAAGGAATAATAGCATAGAGTCAACCAAGCAATAATGAGGTATGGCAAATGAGGCTAACAGGGAGGTAAATAATGGAGCTTTTTACTGTATTAATAATCGCAGTAGCTTTAGGAACAGACGCATTTTCCATGGCAATAGGAATTGGAGCCTGTAACATAAGATACAGACAGATAATAATTATTTCACTAGTGGTTCTTGTATTTCATATTGTCATGCCCCTTATAGGTTTATCTTTAGGAGCCCTTTTAGGCAGGGCTATAGGCAGATTAGCAGAGATAATTGGAGCTCTGGTTTTGGCAATCATAGGAGTATTAATGATTCGAGAGGGTATAAAAGGTGATGAGGGTGAAGGTGTGCCAATGGCGCTTAAGCCCTTTGGATTAATTAGTCGAAAGGGAGGTAAGGTTAGAGTTACTGCAGGCTTCTGGGGGATTATGGTTCTTGCAAGCAGTGTGAGCCTGGATGCCCTGACGGTGGGTTTTGGCCTTGGTGCATTACACTTTAATTTGACCCTTACTGTCCTTACAATAGGTTTAGTTGCAGGCATCATGACAGCCCTGGGGTTTTTGTTTGGCAAAAAGGTAGGAGGTTGGCTTGGTGATAAGGCCCAGGTTATTGGTGGGGTAATACTAGTTGGGATAGGCATTAGGATGTTCTTTTTCTAGGAGGGGACCTTTGTGTTTACAATATTGTTTGTGTGTACTGGCAACACCTGTAGAAGCTCAATGGCCCATGCAATTGCTAAGGGAATCATACAGAAACGTGATGCTGGAAAAAAAGTGAGGGTTGTTTCTGCGGGGACTTCAGTAATACCTGATAGTAAAGCAGCGGAATCTGCCATTGCAGTTATGGGGGAAAGGGGTTTAGATCTAAACAAGCATACAGCTAGGCAGCTAACTCCTGAATTAATTGAAGAGGCTGATCTTGTACTTACAATGACAAGGAATCATAAGCAGCATGTCCTGACCATGGTTCCACATGCTCAAGATAAGGTATTTACTTTAAAAGAATACGTTCGCAACCAAACCTCTCATGCCGAGGTTGAAGATACTATAATAGAGTTAGCCTCCAAGCTTGACAAAAAGGAACTAAAATTTTATGAGGAAAACAAAGCAGAAATCAATTCATTAAAAGAAGAACAAAAGCAATTAAAAGAAAAGCTTCAGATTGTGGAAAAGAAGATTCAGGATTGGCATATTAGATTTCATGAATATACAAAATTTGAAAGAGAAGCACTAAAAAAATTTGAGGAACAAATACTTGATATAGATGTATGTGATCCAATTGGACATCCTATCAAGGTTTATAAAGAATGCGCTGATGAAATAGAATGCTGTCTAAATATAATAATTGACGATATTATAAATAATATCAGTAGTGTTGCATTAAAATTCTCAGACAAACACAACTAATTGTAAACACAAATTATGCAGTAGCTATTAATCCCATATATGTTTAAATTTAACAAATGAATTCCCTGGTTAAAATGCCAAAAAGGCGAAGTAAGGGGTAGTCCTTATCCACATTTTGACAGTATGCGCTTTACAGTAGTACTGGGTCATAAGTAAGATCATCTAAATGATCTGATTCGCCTGCTATAACCTGCCTTAGAGTCATTTTGTAAGTTAGTTCGTGGTCAATTTTTCGTCGCCCCTTCGAGGTCCGCTTAGGTTTTCGATGAAGCTTGCGAATAAATGTACTAAATGCTTCTAATAAGCAAGTGATTAGCATTCTTTTAAAATTTAGCATTAAACCCTGATAGCCAGTTTTTAATTTAAGCAGCATCAGCAAGCA